>JACDAO010000244.1 GCA_013695405.1 Acidobacteriota bacterium
CCCCTGATGCCCGTCGCGCTGTTTGGCATAGGATTGAACTACCGGCAGCACGCGGCAGAAACCAATGCTCCATTGCCGGATTATCCAGTCCTCTTTATGAAAGGTGTGAACGCGGTGCAGCATCCCGGTGATCCGATCGTGCTTCCGAGATGGATGGCGAGCGCCAAGGTCGATTATGAATGTGAGCTGGCGGTGATTATCGGGCACGCGTGCAAGAACGTGCCACGCAGCAACGCGCTTGATCACGTGCTCGGCTACACCTGCGCGAATGACGTCAGCGCGCGGGATTGGCAGAAGGAAGGCGGCGGGTCGCAATGGTGCCGCGGCAAGACCTTCGACACCTTCGCGCCGCTCGGCCCGGCCCTGGTCACCCGGGACGAGATCCCGGATCCCAACGCCCTGCGCATATCGACGCGCCTGAACGGCGAGGTGGTCCAGGACTCCACCACCGCCGACATGATCTTCGACGTGCCGCAGATCATCTCGTTCCTGAGCGGCAGCACCACCCTGCTCCCCGGCACCGTGATCCTGACCGGCACTCCCGAAGGCGTCGGGATGGCCCGCACCCCACCCCGCTGGCTGAGGGTGGGGGACCAGGTGAGCATCGAGATCGAGCGCATCGGCGTGCTGACCAACGGCGTGATCAACGAAGGCGAGTCGGAGCGCCTCGACTAGGTGGCTCCGATTGCCGCCCCCACGACGCTGACAGGACGGCTCGGCCAACTCGGGCCCGGGCTGATCATCAGCGCCGCCATCGTCGGATCCGGCGAGCTGATCGTCGTACCCAAGCTGGGCGCCGCGGCCGGCTTCTCGCTGCTGTGGTTCCTGGTGCTCGGCTGCGTGCTCAAGGTGTTCGTGCAGATCGAGCTGGCCCGGCACGCGATCGCCCACCAGGAAACCACGCTGACCTCGCTCGCCGCGCTGCCGGGACCCCGCTGGCGGGTGTCCTGGGTCGTCTGGGCCTGGATGCTGATGTACTGCGGCACCGTGCTGCAGGTCGGCGGCATCATCGGCGGCATCACCCTGATCTGCGGCATGCTCGGGCTCAACGGGCCGCCCTGGGTGTGGCTCGTGCTCACCACCGGCTCCGGGATGGCGCTGCTGGTCTCGGGACGCTACGGCCCGGTGGAACGCTACTCGACGCTGATGGTGGCGATCTTCACGGTCTCGACGCTGGTGGCCGTCTGCGTCCTGCAGTGGACTGCCTATCGCGTCACCGGCGCACAGTGGCTCGAAGGGCTGTGGCCGACCCGGCCGGACAACTTCACCATCGCCTTCGCGGCCTTCGGCGTGACCGGTGTCGGCGCGTCCGAACTGATTTACTACCCGTACTGGTGCCTCGAGAAGGGCTACGGTCGCAACGTCGGCCCGCCGGGGCCGGCCAGTACCACGACCGCCGTTGAACGCGCCAACTGGACGATGCGGGCACGAGGCTGGCTCGGCGTGATGCGTCTGGATGCGTTCGTCTCCATGGTCATCTACACCCTGGCCACGGTCGGCTTCTACGTGCTCGGGGCGGCGGTGCTGCACCAGACGGCGCCCAACGCCACCGACGCCGAGTTGCTGCCGGCACTGGCCGACATGTACCGTCATTCGCTCGGCGAGGGGAGCACGCTGCTGTTCCTGGCCGGCGCGCTGGCAGTGCTCTACTCCACCTTCTTCGTCGCCACGGCGTCCAATGCCCGGCTGCTGATCGACGCCGCCGGGTTGCTCGGCGTGCCGGGCGTGGCACCCTCCGGCAGCACCGAGCAGCGACGCCGCGCGATCCGCAACGCCTGCCTGTTCCTGCCGCTCGCGTCGGCGGCGGCCTACGTGGTCTTCCCCCAGCCGGTCACGCTGGTCCTGATTGGCGCGGTCGGCCAGGGCCTGATGCTGCCGCTGCTGGCAGGCGCCGCGGTCTACTTCCGCCACCGCCGCCTGCCGCCCGATTTGGCGCCGTCGGCAGCCTGGACCGCGGCCCTGTGGGTCTCGGCGCTGCTGATCTCGGTGGTGGGCGCGTACCAGTTGTCGACGATGGTCCTCCGGTAGAGTCCGTTCTCCGGACGGTTGTCGGCGCGTGGTGGCGCTGAGCCGATACCCTCTCTATGATGAGTGGCGTGCATCGCCTCGGCCGGTGGCTTCCTGGACTGGCGCTGAGTTGCGCCGCCTTGCTGGTGGCCGTGGCCGGCGCACAAACCCCTGCCCCGCCGGGGAGCCAGCCGCGGCGGCTGTGGAGCGTGCTGAGTTCGGGCGGCACGCAGCCGCTGCCGGTGTCGACCGTCAACGGCCGGGACTATGTCAGCGCCGGTGACCTGACCGGCCTGTTCGGACTGACGCTGCGCGAGGACCGCGCCGGCGGCCTCGTGCTGACGATGGGCGCGCGGTCGATCGTGGTGTCGGTGACGCAGGGCCTGGCGTCGGTCGAAGGCCGGGTCGTCAGCCTGCCCGCGCCCCCCGTCAAGCAGGGAGCCAGCTGGCTGCTGCCGATCGAGATCATCGACCGGGCGCTGGCGCCCGGCGCCAACCCACGCATCGACGTCCGTCGGCGCTCCTCACTCATTGTGGTCGGCTCGCTGACCGTGCCGGCGGTGACCGCGCGCAGCGAACCACTGCCAAACGGGGTCCGGGTGGTGCTGTCGGTGAGCCCGGCGGTCAGCCATACCGTGGTCAACGAGAACGGCCGCCTGCTGGTGCGCCTGGCCGCCGACGCACTCGACGCCGACGTCATG
>JACDAO010000245.1 GCA_013695405.1 Acidobacteriota bacterium
CAGCTGCCCGGAGTTGACACGCCATCACATGGAAGTGCGGGGGCTCGGCGTCATCAACCTGCGCGATCTCTTTGGCGTCGCCTCGACCAGGCAGAGCATGCAAGTCGAGTTCATCGTCCGGCTGGTGCGGTGGGACAGCCACACCGAGTACGAACGGCTCGGGCTGGACGAGGCCACCGAGCCGCTGCTCGACGTCGAGGTGCCGGTGGTGACCCTGCCAGTCGGCCCGGGCCGCAACATCGGCATCCTGGTGGAGGTGGCCGCGCGCCGGCACCTGCTGCGGGCGCGCGGAATTTCCGCGGCCCAGCAGCTCTCCGCAAGACTCGACGCCGAACTCCAGGGGGGCGACGCATGACCAAGGCGCCGGCTCCGGACCCGGCTGCCCCGACCCGGCGCTTCATCGTCCTGACCGGCCTGTCGGGGTCAGGCAAGACCCAGGCGATTCGTGCGCTCGAGGATCTCGGCTACTTCTGTGTCGACAACCTGCCGGTCGCGCTGATTCCCACTTTCGCCGAGCTGACCTTGCGCACCGGAGGCGACATCACGCGCGCGGCCGTGGTGGTCGACATCCGCGAGGGCTCGCTGCTGAAGACCTTTCCGGAGACCTTCCGCTCGCTGCGGAAAATGGCTGGGCTGGCGCCCCGCCTGATCTTCCTCGACGCCTCTGACGCGGCGCTGGTGCGCCGCTTCAGCGAGACCCGCCGCCCACACCCGCTGGCCGAAGACCAGTCGGTGGGCGAGGGCATCCGACTCGAACGGGAGCAACTGGCGCCGATTCGCCAGATGGCCGACCAGATCATCGACACGTCGGACATGACCGTGCACGAGTTGCGGCACGCCTTCATGTCGGCGTCGCGCGATCGTGGCACCGACGCCGGCCCGGTGGTCACCTTTCTCAGTTTCGGGTTCAAGCACGGCGTGCCGCTCGACGCCGACCTGGTGTTCGACGCGCGCTTCCTGCCCAATCCGCACTTCGTGCAGGAGCTGCGGCCGCACACCGGGCGCGATCCGCAGGTCCGCGAGTTCCTCGAGCAGTACGAGGACTACGCGACCTTCCTCGCTCGGGTCGGCGACCTGCTCGCGTTCCTGTTGCCGCGCTATGCCGCGGAAGGCAAGAGCTACGTGACGGTGGCGATCGGCTGCACGGGCGGGAAGCACCGATCGGTGGCCATCGCCGAGGAACTGAAGCGGCGGATGGCGTCGGTCGGCGGCCTGCGGCTACGGGTCCGCCACCGCGACATCGCGCAGGAATAGCACCGGCCCCGGACATACGAGGACCAGACGTGACCGACCCTCAGGATCAGCGGCTTGGCGTGGTCGTCGTGACCCACGGTCAGCTTGCCAACGAACTGGTGAACGCCGCCGAGATGATCGCCGGCGAACTGGTCCAGTTCGAGGCCGTCGCCCTCGGCTGGCACGACGAGCCGAACGCGGCGCGCGACCAGATCGCCGCGGCGGTGGCGCGCGTTCGCGGTCCGGCCGGCGTGTTGATCCTCACCGACATGTTCGGCGGCACGCCCTCGAACCTCGGGATCACCTTTCTGGAAGACGACGCGATCGAGGTGATCACCGGGGTCAACCTGCCGATGCTGGTGAAGCTGGCCAACCTCGAACGGCCCCAGTCGGGTCTGCTCGGGATTGCCCGGCAGATGCGCGAGCACGGGCGCGAGGCGATCCGCGTCGCCTCCGACCTGATTCGACCGGACTCCGACTCGTAAGCCGATGGTCACGCGTGAAGTGACTGTCGTCAATGCCCTGGGCCTGCACGCCCGCGCCGCGGCGCGGTTCGTACGACTGGCGTCACAGTACGGGAGCACCATCCGGGTGTCGCGCGGGCCGCGCGAACTGGACGGCAAGAGCATCCTCGGCCTGCTGCTGCTCGGCGCCGCGCTCGGCTCGACCATCACCATCCGGGCCGACGGCGAGGATGCCGTGGCCGCGGTCGACGCGCTGGCGGCGCTGGTCGCCGACAAGTTCGGGGAGGCGTGACGGTGCTGATGTTGACAGGGGTCGCGGTCGCGCCCGGCGAGGCGCTCGGTCCGGCCATCGTGGTGCGACTGCGCGCCCACGACCTTCGCTACCGCATCGACCCGGACGCGGTCGGACCAGAGCTGGCTCGGCTGGCCGAGGCCGCCGACCAGACGCGCGGGCAGCTCGAGGACATCCGCGACCGCACCCGTCACGTGCTTGGTGCGGAACTGGCGGGGATGTTCGACGTCCAGCTGCTGATGCTCGCCGACCCGCTGCTGCGTGAGCGCGCCGACGCGGTGATTCGCAGCCGCCACGTCAACGCCGAGTGGGCAGTGCTGGAGGCGGGCGAGGAGCTGACCGTCCGGTTCCGCGCCGTCGAGGACCCGTACCTGCAGGAACGGCACGGCGACCTCACCGACGTGGTCGGCCGGGTCCGTGGCAACCTGCAGCGCGGGGAGAACGACGCCAGCTGGCTGAACCAGCAGCTGGCCCGCTTTGCCGATCCGTGCGTGCTGGTCGCCGATGACCTGCCGGTCTCTGTGGCGGTGCAGCTGGACTGGCGGCGTGTCGCCGCGTTCGCCACCGACGCCGGGACCCGCACAGCGCACACCGCGATCGTGGCCCGCTCGATGGCGGTGCCGGCGGTGGTCGGCCTGCAGGACGCCACGCGGCTGGTGCCGCCAGGGGCGATGCTGCTGGTGGACGGCACCGCCGGCGTGATCTCGATCGACCCGCCCGCGGCCATGGTCGAGGCGACCAGGCATCGGCTGCGCCCGGTGGCCGTGCCGCACACCTCGCTGTCCGGCCCGGCGCGCAGTGCCGACGATGTGGCGATCCACCTGCTCGCCAACGTCGATCGCCCCGAGGACGTCGCGTTCGCGCTGCGCGAAGGGGCCGAGGGCCTCGGGCTTGTGCGGTCGGAACTCCTGCTGGGTGCCCACGCGGTGGGCGATGTCGGCGAACAGCAGCAGATCGATGCCTACCGGGCGCTGCTCGAGCAGGCCGGCGACCGGGAGGTCACCATCAGGACCTTCGACGTCACGCCGGAAGACGCGGGCCTCGGCGACCCCGCGAACGCCGAACCGCGCGAGCGCCTCGGCCTGCGCGGGGTACGAGTCGGCCTGGCTCACCCGGAGCTGCTGGAGCGGCAGCTACGGGCGCTGGTCCGGGCAGGGGAGGGCAGGCGCCTGCGGGTGATGGTGCCATTCGTGACCAGCGCCGACGAGTTCGTGCGGGCCCTGGCCCTGCTCGGCACGCAGGCCGAGCGGGTCGGCCGGCCGGCCCCGCCGATGGGGGTCATGGTGGAGGTCCCGGCCGCCGCGCTCGACGCCGCACGCCTCGCGCGACACGCCGCGTTTCTCAGCATCGGCACCAACGACTTGATCCAGTACACGCTGGCCGCGGACCGCAATGACGTGCGCGTGCAGCACCTGTACGACCCGACGCACCCGGCCGTGCTGCGCCTGCTGCGAATGGTGGTGCGCGGCGCTCGACGATCGGGCCGCCGGGTGGCGGTCTGCGGCGAAATGGCCTCGGACGCCCGGCTGCTGCGGCTGCTGATCGGGCTCGGGTTGCGCGAGTTGAGCATGACCGCATCGTCCTTGCGACCGGCGCGAGAGACGGTGGCCCGCTGCTCGATCGCGGAGGCGCAGGCCGAGGTCTACCGCGCGCTCTACGACGCCGACGACAGGCCGGCAGCTGCCGACGCCGCCCCTGCGCCCGCGACGTGATGCGGGCACAAGGCTTCAGGCATCAGAACGGAATGTCGTCGTCGCCTTCGCCGCCACTCATCGGGTCGAAGGTCGTGCCGGAGGTCGCGCCGGCACCGCCAGACGGGGCACCTGCTGCCGCGGGCTGGCCGCCGCCGTAGTCGTAGTCGTCCTCGCCGCGGTTGGCCCCGCCACGGCCGCCGCCACCGCCGCTGCCGAGCAGCTGGATCCGGTCCGCGACGATCTCGGTCGTGTACCGCTTCTGCCCGTCCTTGTCGTCCCAGGACCGGGTCTCGATGCGCCCTTCGACGTAGACCTGCTTGCCCTTTTTCAGGTAATCCTGCAGCGACTCGGCCTGCTTGCCGAGCAGCACGACCCGGTGCCACTCGGTCTTCTCGACCCAGTCGCCGGTCTTGCTGTCCTTGCGACGGTCGGTGGTGGCGATGCTGAAGCGGGCGATGGCAAAGCCGTTGCCCGTGAACTTCATCTCGGCGTCCCGCCCGAGATTGCCGACCAGAATCGCCTTGTTGACGCTACCCATTTTCGATGTCTCCCGTCGTTCGTGTGCGTGAAGCCAGGGGCCTGGAGCGCGGGTGCTACCGCGGACGCCGGTTGAGGCCGTCGAGTACCTGCTTGGCCAGGACAGCAACCTCACTCTGCGGGTAATTGCGGATCACCTGCTGGAACGACTCGCGCGCACGATCGTTGTCGCCGAGCAGGCTGAGCGCGACGCCGCGCTTGTAGAGCGCCTGCGGCACGCGATCGCCGGACGGGTAGTCGGCGATGACCTTCTCGTATGCCGCCACCGCCTCCTTGAACTTGCCATCGAGCTGGTGCGACTCCCCGATGTAGAACTGCGCGTCATCGGCGCGATCGCTGGTCGGGAAGGAACGGATGAACTGATCGAAGCCCGAGATGGCCAGGCTCCACTGGCCGGCGGCATAGTCGGCCTGGGCCGTGTCGAACATCCGCTGCGGCGACAGCCCACCGGCGGGCCCGGCCGGCACGGCAGGCGCGGTGGTCGTCGGGAACGCCGCCGTCGAGCCTGGGGTACCTGGCGCGCTCGACGTCCCGGCGGCCATCGGGTCGGTCCCGGGGGCTGGCGATGCGAACTGCAGCTGGGACGGCAGCGTGTTGACCGCTTCACGCAGCGAGGTCAACTCCTGTCCGAGCGCGTTGACCCGGGTGCCGTTCTCGTCCAGGCGCTCGCGCACCACACGCACGTCGCTGCCGAGGTTGTCGATCAGCAGCTTCTGGTCGGCGAAGGCCTTGCGGGCGGCCGTGCTCTGGTCGTCGATCTTGGCGTTCAGTGCCTTGAGGGTGTCGCCGAGCGTCGCCAGCAGCAACTGCATCTGCTGAGACTGCTCCTGCAGCATCCGGAGGTCGGCCATCAACTGCTGATGCTCACGGTTTGCGGCCAGGGCAGGTTGCCCCAACCCGACGAGCAGAACGCCCGCGAGGGCGCTTGTCACAATGCGCGTCATGATCTCTTCCTTGCGGGCCGAATGGTCCGTCACGTCGCCGTTACTTGCTGGTGACCACGAAATGCGCTCGCCGGTTCTTCGCGAACGCCTCTTCGGTGGTGCCGGGGTCGAACGGGAACTCCTTGCCGTAGGACACCGTCTTGAGCCGGTCGGCCGGGATGCCCAGCGAGACCAGGTAGGCTCGGGCCGACTGCGCGCGCCGCTCGCCGAGTGTCAGATTGTACTCGGCAGTCCCGCGCTCGTCGCAGTGTCCTTCGATGGTCACCACCCAGTTCGGATACTGACGCAGAATCTCGGCGTTCTTCTGCAACACGCCCTGCGTATCACCAGAGACGTCGGCGGCGTCGTAGAGGTAGTAGACCGGCTGCAACGGCGACTCGCGGTTGAGCTCGTCCAGCGATCGGGCGTTGTAGTCCATCGACGAGCCGGAAATCGGCGGCTCGGCCGGTACCGACGCGACTGGCGGCTCGGGCTCGGGCAATGGCGCCGGCGGGGCGGGCGGCGCGCCCGCACCACCCGCACCCGCCGAGGGCGGGGGAGGCGTCGGACGGGCGACCGGTGGCTTCTTGCGGCTGCAGGCGGTGGCGGTCACCATCACCAGCACGGCGAGGGCGACGAGGCGGACGAGGCGTGCGGACATGCGGGGAGTCTCCTT
Source organism: Acidobacteriota bacterium (assembly GCA_013695405.1). Lineage (GTDB taxonomy): Bacteria > Acidobacteriota > Vicinamibacteria > Vicinamibacterales > Vicinamibacteraceae > Luteitalea. The sequence continues at coordinate 5,820 of JACDAO010000245.1, forward strand.
CAAGAGCGGTGAGCGCGGCGCGTCAGCGCGACCAGCTGGGCTGCACGTTGTTGCCGGCACGCGTGACCTGCTTGATGTCCTGGCCGTCGCGCGCGATGGTGAAGATGTGGGTCCGGCCCGCCCGTGTCGACGCGAAGGCCACGTGCCGGCCGTTGGGTGAATACGACGGGCTCTCGTTGCTGCCGGTGCCGTCGGTGATGACCCGGATCTGGCCGCTCGCGATCTCGTAGATCTTGATGTCGAAGCCGGGGCCGGTGCGGCCGGCGTAAGCAATCTCGTTGTACGGGGCCGGCGACCAGGTGGCGCGGTCGGCCCACGATTCGTTGGTCAGGCGCCGCGGCTGGCCGGCGCCGTCGGCGTCGACCATGTACAGCTGGGGCGAGCCCGATCGATCGGAGGTGAAGGCAATCTGGTTCCCGGCTGGTGACCAGGTCGGGGTCGAGTCGTTGCCGGGGTGCCTGGTGATCCGCCGCAGGCCGCTGCCATCGCGGTTGACGGCGTAGATTTCCATGTTGCCGTCGCGGTTGGTCATGAACGCGATCCGGTTGCCGTCCGGGGCAAACGCCGGCAGGAAGTTGTGGACGATCTCGGTGCCGCCGGTCGGCTGGTCCATCTTCCCCTGGTAGATGTACGAGACGAAGATGTCGGGATACCCGCGCCGATACGAGGTGTACGCAATCGCGCGGCCGTCCGCCGACCAGCTCGGGTTGATCGCGAGCGAGCGGTTGACCGTGACCCGGCGCTGGTTCTCGCCGTCGTAGTCGGCGATGTAGATCTCCTTGATGCTGCGGTTCTCGACGGTGTTGCGAGCGCGCTCCCCGTCGCGGTCCGAGGCAAACGCCAGTTTGGTGCGGGCGACGCCGACCAGCGACCGTGTGTCCATGTGGAACTCGTCGGCGATGGTGTGCGCGAACTGTCGCGGGTTGGTCGCGCTGGCGGTGTACTCCTTGGCCCACACGCTCTGCTGCGAGGTGACGTCGAATACTCGCACCTGCACCGTCAGGCTCGATGCGTTGCGGCGCACGATGCCGACCATCACCGCGTTGACCCCGAGCTCGCGCCACTGGTCGAACGCGACCGTGTCCATCGAGGTCGCCGCCGCCACCGCGCCGTAGCTGGCGCGAGGGATCAGGTCGTACTCACGCTCGAACTTGAGATCGTCCCAGACCACCTGGCCGAGCATGTCGCCAACCGTCCTGAGTTCGGCGTCGCCGCTGGCGACGATGAACGCCGGCACGGCCAGCTTCGGTGCGGCACCACCACTCAGGTTGATAGAGGTAGAG
>JACDAO010000247.1 GCA_013695405.1 Acidobacteriota bacterium
GCGGCCGCGTCCGGCGGCGCGTTGCATCGCGTGTTCGGCGTTGATCAGCAGGTTGAGCACGACCTGCTGCAGCTGGTGCGGGTCGGCGAAGACGTCGGGAAGGTCGGGCGCCAGGTCCAGGATGACGTCGATGCCGGCGCGTTGCAGGTCCGGTTCGCGCAGCCGCACGGTCTCGGCCACCACCTCGTTGACCGGCACCATCAGGCGGGTGGTGTGACGCTTGCGGGCAAATGTCAGCAACTGGCGGGCAATCCGCGCGGCGCGCTCGGCCTCCTTGTGAAGGGTGTCGAGGCCGCGGGCCAGTGAGGTGCGCGCCCCCTGCACCCGCAGGCGCTCGGCCAGCGCCAGGATCGCGCCGAGCGGGTTGTTCAACTCGTGCGCCACGCCGGACATCGTCTGCCCGAGCGCCGCCATCTTCTCGGCCTGCAGCAACTGTTGATACAGGTCGCGTGACTGCTCCTCGCGCCGTCGCCGTTCGCCGACGTCGCGCAGCAGCAGGTAGAGCATCGCGGCCGGCTCATCGCCGTCGCCGCCGGTGACCAGCGCGCCGGTCAGTTCGACGTGCAGGATGCTGCCATCGGCTCGCCGCAGGCGGACCGGGACATCGATGACCGAGCCGTGTTCACGCAGCGCCTGTATCAGCCGATTGCGTTCTTCTCCGTCGGCCCATCCAGTCGGCGCGAGCAGGTCGGGGGCAGGCTCGTCCGGGCTGCGCAGCAGGGTCCGCACGGCCGGATTGGCGGCCAGTGTGCGGCTCGCTCCGTCGGGCGTGAGGGCCACGACGGCCAGTCCGGCCGCCAGCCGGGCCGCCAGTAACCGCCACAACTGTTCGTCCGGTGGGGGAGCCGGCGTTTCGATCAGTGCGGCCATGAACGCGGGGCCACTCTAGCACGTGGGTCCCGCTGCCCGGGGGTCGTCCCTCCCCGCCGCCGGCAGGCTTCAGCAGGCTGAAGTCGCCTCCGGGTCACGCAGTTCCGAGAGGAAGGTCGTGCAGGTTATGCGTACTCTGCTTGGTTCGTTCGTGGCGTCCAGTGCCGTCGTGATGGCTCTGGTCTCGATGCCCCTTCCTACGGCGGCGCAGTCCAAGCGTCCGACCGTCGCCGTCCTCGATCTCGACTTCGGCAGCGTGCAGCAGTGGTGGTCGGGCAACTGGGACATCGGCAAGGGCGTGGCCGACCTGCTCGTCGACGAACTGGTCAACGACGGCTCGTTCCGGGTGATCGAGCGCAAGCGGCTCGACGCCGTCCTCGCCGAGCAAAACTTCTCCAACAGCGAGCGGGCCGACCCGAGCGCTGGCGAGATCGCCAAGATTGGCAAGGCGCTCGGCGTCAAGTACCTGGTGGTCGGATCGATCACCAAGTTCGGCACCGAGAACCGCAACCTCGGCGTCGGCGGCGGCGCGTTCGGCGGCGGCAGGTTCGGCCTCGGCAAGGTCGGCACCTCCAAGGGCAAGGCCACCGTGGCGCTGACGGTGCGGGTGATCGACACCTCCACGGGCGAGATCATGGTCAGCTCGAAGGGCCAGGCCGAGTCGGCGCGCAGCGGTCTGCTGCTCGGGGGCGGCGGTGGCGGTGGGGTTGGCGGGGCGGGCAGCGTCGAGATGGGCTCGTCGGACTTCCGCGAGACGATCCTCGGCGAAGCGACCGAGAAGGCCGTCACGCAGGTGATGACCACCCTGGTGGCCAAGAAGGACCGGCTGTAACGTCGTTCGGCGCAGGGGAGACAACCGCGGGGTCAGTCGGCGAGCCGGCTGGCCCCGTTGACGTCTTCAGGCGCCGCTGCTGTCGCCGCGGCCGTCGTTGCGAGGGCCCAGCGCGAAGGTCATGGTGCCTTCGGCGACGACGTGCCCGCCGACCCGGGCCACGCCCCTCAGCACGCCCATCCGGCTGCGCAGGCGGCCGACTCGCGCTTCGATGATGACGGTGTCGCCGGGGTGCACCGGCCGACGGTACCTGACCCGCTCGATCCCCATGAAGTAGATGAGTTTCTCGCGATTCTCCGGCTTGGCCAGGATCAGGATCGCGCCGACCTGCGCAACGGCCTCGGTCAAGATGGTCGGCGGCAGCACCGCCGGCTGACCGTGCACGCGTGACAGGTAACTCTCGTCGCCAGTGACGTTCTTGACGCCGACCACGCGCTTGTCCACCTCGAACTCGATGATTCGATCCACGAGCAGGAACGGGTAGCGGTGCGGCAGGATCCGTTCGATGGCCTGGTAGTCGAAGGGGACGGTCAGCTCCATGCGTTCCGGCAGTATAATCCGCCAGTCACCGCGGCATCGCCCCAGCCCATTGACCCAGACCCCCATGTCCAGCGACCTTGCGCCCGCCGCGAGGTCGATCAGCGATCAGGACACGCTACGGTCCCTGTTCGACCTCGGTCGGCGGGTCATGTCGGTTCTCTCGCTCGAGGACCTGCTGCAGACCATTCCGCGGCTGATCGAGCGGCTGATTCAGTTCGACGCCTTCGCGATCTACATGCTCGACCCGGCAGGCCTCAGCCTGCACATCGACTACTCGGTCGGCTACCCGGTCGGCGTGCCCGAGTCGGTGCGCCTGCCGATCGGCGAAGGACTGGTCGGGCTCGCGGTTCAGGACCGACGCGCCGTGCTGGTCAACGACCTCGACGCCGATCCGCACTACAAGGGCTTCGTCCCCGGCATGCGGTCATCGATTGTCGTGCCGCTGGTCTACCGGACCCGGACCATCGGCGCGCTCAACATCCTGAGCGCACACCGCCACGCCTTCTCGGAGAAGGACCTGGCGATCGTCCGGCAGTTCGGCGTCCACGCAGCGACCGCGCTCGAGAACGCGCGGCTCTACACCGAAGCCAATCGCACTGCCCAGGTCTTCGAGACGCTGCTCGAGATCAGCCGCGAGGTGTCGTCGATCCTCGATCTCGGTTTGCTGTTCGAGCGGCTCGCGGCGGCCACGCGCAAGGTCATCGACTACCGCAGTTTCGCGATCCTGCTGGTCAACCCGCACACCCAGCGGCTCGATCTGCAGCACCTGACCACACCGTACGGAGAGGACGAGCAGCTGACGTCGGTGGCGATGGGCGAGGGCTTGAGCGGCTATGCCGCGCTGCACCGCGAGGTCGTGGTGGTCGGTGACGTCCGCCAGGACCCGCGCTACATCAAGATCTCCGACGCGATCACCTCCGAGATGGCGGTGCCGCTGCTCTATCAAGGCGACTGCATCGGCGTGCTCGATCTCGGCGCTGAAGAACGCGACGCCTTCGACGCCCGCGAAGTGGAGTTCGCGACGCTGCTCGGTAGCCAGTTCGCAGTTGCGATCCAGAACGCCCGCCTCTACCAGGCGCTGTCGGTCAACCAGGCCCGCATCGAGCGCGAACTGCGTTTCGCCCAGCGGGTCCAGGCGGCATTGCTGCCGCAGGAAGTGCCGGCGCGTATCCGGGGCCTCGACATTGCCGCGCGGTTCGCCGCAGCGCGCGAGCTCGGTGGCGACTTCCACGACTATCTCGACCCGGTCGCCAACCAGCTGGTGGTGGTGCTCGGCGACGTCTCGGGCAAGGGCGTGCCGGCGGCCTTGTACAGCGCCTTTGCCGCCGAACTCGTGCGCTCGCGGACCTTCCGCACGCGCTATGTGCCGACCGCGGTGACGCCGTCGAGCGTGCTGCGGGTGGTCAACACCATCCTGCACCAGCGTCAGCTCGAGGAGTTCTACTGCACGCTCTGCTACAGCCAGTTCGACCTGAAACGCAAGACGGTGACGATGGCCAATTCGGGGGTGCCGTACCCGTTGCGGCTGTCGCCCGAAGGTGCGGTGTCGTGGGTGGAACTGGCCGGCGTGCCGCTCGGCTCGTTCGCGGGCGTCGAATACGACGAACGCGTGCTCGGCTACGCGAAGGGCGACGTGTTCCTGTTCTACTCGGACGGTATCTCGGAAGGCATGAACGCCGCGGGCGACGAGTTCGGGGGCGAGCGTCTGGCCGAGGTGCTGGCCGGGCAGGTGGGTCGCACGGCCCAGCAGATCGCCGACGCGGTGTTCGAGGCGGTGGCCGCGTTTCGTGGCGACGCGGCTCAGAACGACGACATGACGGCCGTGGTGGTGCGCGCGCTGTGAAGGCCCGCGCCACCACGCGCGCGCTGTGTCTCGTGGCGCTGCTGGGGCCGACGACATCCGACCGTCCCGTGGGCGCGCAAGACGTCACGCCGGAGCGCCGGCCGCCAGCCGTCTCCACCGCCAAGTTGGAGGCGCTGGCGCAGGCCTTCTCCCAGAGGCTCGAGCGGATCGCCTCCGCCGTCGACGGCAGCCTCGCCTACGTGGTCGTGGACCTGACCAGCGGGCAGCGCGTGGCGGCTCGCGCCGACGAGCCGTTCCCGACCGCATCGACGATCAAGATCGGCATCCTCTACGAGCTGTTCCGACAGGCCGACGAGGGCACGGTGGTGCTCGATCAACCGCTGCCGCTACCGGAACGCAGCCGGGTCGGCGGCGCCGGCATCCTGCAGCGCCTGCACTCGCCGGTCATCTCGCTGCGCGACCACGCCCAGCTGATGATCATGCTCAGCGACAACACCGCGACCAACGTGCTGATCGACGCGGTCGGGCGAGATCGTGTCAATGCCCGTATGCGCGCCCTTGGGGCGACCGGCTACCGACTGCAGCGAAAGATGATGGACGTCGACGCGGCTGCCCGCGGCGAGGAGAATCTGGCGTCGCCCAACGATCTGCTGGTAGTGCTCGATGCGCTGCGCACCGGCCGCGGGTTGCAGCCGGCCAGCCGCGATGCCGCGCTGGCGATGTTGCGGGCGCCGGGAAGCACCGCGTTGCGTCGAGGAGTGGCGACCGGCGTGCCCGTGGCCGGCAAGAGCGGCGACCTCGACGGCGTGCGCGCCGAGATCGCCTGGGTCGACGTACCGGACCGACCGTACCTGATCGCGGTGATGGGCACCCTGCTGGCCGACGAGGCGGCCGCCGAACAGGCCATCACCGAGATGTCGGCCGCTGCCTACGGCTACTTCTCGCGCCTCGGCCGCTCTGGCGCCGAAGGCCGCCTGCTGCCATGAGTTTTACCTGCGGACGGTGTCGCGGTCGCGCTCCT
>JACDAO010000257.1 GCA_013695405.1 Acidobacteriota bacterium
TTTGGCGGACGTGCATCGCTTTGGTGAGTTCAGCAACGAGGAAGTGATCCTCGTTGGTAGGCCGGCGACGTCCGCGATCTGTGACGCCGTAACTGTGGACCTCCAGCGTGTTCGGGGGTTCGTCGACCGAGGCGTTTGGCGCTTGCTGGTTCATGACGCACGACCAAGCTCTTGACGATGCAAATTGATACTATAGCGCCGCTCAACGCGAGCCGAACAGGTAGCGCGCTGCGGCGATGCAGCGTCACGCACAGCGCCATGCCCAGCCATGCCGGTGGTGTCCATGCACGATGACGCGCCGACCCCCGTAGTGACAGTCCGGACTGCCGACGGCAACACCAGTCGCTTCTCGCGCGCATTCCACGTCGGACGCAGCGCCGAATGCGAGGTGCGGGTGGACGACGACCTCGTCAGCCGGAAGCATCTGCTCGTCTCGGTGACGGATGGGCGAGGAGCGCGGCTACGTCAGGCGCATCGTCGAGGAACTCGAGGCGCAGAACCTGCCGCACCAGTTCTTCTACCTCGCGATGCAGGAGAGCGACTTCAACGCCCATGCGGTTGGCCCTGCCACCAGGTATGGCTATGCCAAAGGCATGTGGCAGTTCATCCCTGGTACCGGTGACGACTACGGGCTCACGATCGGACCGCGGAAGGGGTCTCCAGTCTACGACCCGGCCGACGAGCGCTTCCAGTGGGAGAGGGCGACGCCCGCCGCGCCTGGAGTCGTCAGCGCAGCAGGTCGTAGTCGAGGGTCAGCGCCGGCGTGACACGGGCCCGCAAGCCGCCGTCGGTCAGCCGGAACAGCAGGTTGGCGCCGAGCAGCACCGACCCGGTGACGTTCCACTTGACGCCGGCGACGGCATAGCCAATCGCGACGGCCGACGTCGAATCCGCGACCCAGCGCATCGACTCGATGCCGGCAATGGTGCTGTGCGGTTCGTAAACTTGCGACGCCCGGTGGAGATCACTCAGCCGACGAGTCATCACCTCACCCACCAGCGTCACGCGTGGACCCGCGGCGAGGGTGACGGCGCCGCTGCCAAAGACTTCGTCCGACGCGCCGCCGACACCGACCCCGGCGTTGGCCGCCACCGCAAGCGGGCCGTCCTCCCAGCTGGCAATGACCTGCCCCCGCACGGCCAGCGATCCAGTGCCGAGCAAATCGGCGGCTCGGCCAGTCGGCAGGCGTACATCGGACCCGAGCGCCAGGCCGGCCCGACCCTCGTTCACCAACCGGTACCGCGCCGTCACCGACGCGTCACCGATGCCCGAGGACCGCCCCTCCCGGAGCACCTGGAAGACCGGCTGCCCGGTTGCGGTGGTCACGCGCGCCCCGTCGATCCTGGCCTGGACGTACGGGATCGCCGCGCCGAGGTCGAGGCGGTCGGTCGCGCCGTAGACGCCACGCACGGTATAGGTCCGCGTGGTCAGTTGCAGCCGCAACTGGTCCACCGCATACGGCTGCTGGACACCGGCAGTGCGCACCGCGTTGACTGGAAACACACCATCGTCCAGCGACAGTCCCTGCACCGCATCGAACGACGCGTCCTGCACGACGAAGCCAACCGCCGTCCGCCGGTGGCCGACCCGCAATGCACGCTCGGTGAAGAACGCGCCGAAGCTGTCGCTGGCGCGCTCGACCACACCCAGGTCGCGATTGAGTTGATAGACGAAGCCGCTGGTGCCGGCGGTCAGTGGCGTCGACGACATCTCGACCCCGAACAGCCCCAGCAAGGTGTCGCGGCTGCGCGCGGCTGCGAGCGGGTCGGCGGTTGCGCCGACCACGGCGGGCTGCGTGGTGATCAGCGAGGCGACCTGCTCGCGCAGTGCCTGGCCAGAGGCGGGCGCGCTCCAGAACCCAAGGCAGACCAGCGCGGCTGCGAGGGCGACGAAGCGTGGGCGACTACCGCGGCGAACGTCTGACATCAGCGACTCCTGCCGGACACGGGCGTAACCTGCGTACGCACACACGAAATTGCCATCTCGACACACCGCGGGAGCGGATGTCGAGATGGCACGAGGGCGACAGGGAGACGTCAGCGTCAGGCGCGACGTCGGCGCCGCGCGAACGCCGCGGTCAGGCCAGCGCCAACCAGCAACAGCATCGTCGGCTCCGGCACGTTGGCGGCGTTGAACTCGAGGTTGTCGACCACGAAGCCTTCGAGTTCGGTCGCTCCATTGATCCGGTACTGCACCGAGGTGATCCCGGCGCCTCGCAGCGACACCCGCTGCAAAGCCTCGATCGCGCTAGCAGTGGCGTTGAAGTTGACCATGGTGCTGTCAACCAGCGTGGTGCCCGCAAAGGCGGACACCTGCAGGAAACCCTGGGAGACGCCCGATCCCGTCAGGAACGACACGCTCGACACCGGTGCCGAGAACGTGAGCCGGTCAGAGGCTTGGCTGACACTGCTCTCGTCGTCCAGACGCATGCCGATGGTCACCCGCTGCGCGTACGCGAGCACGTTTGCCGGACTGAAGCCGGTGACCATGAAATCAGCCGCCAAGGCGTCGAGCACCGCACCGGTGCCGCTGAATGTGACGCCGCTCGAGCTGAATTGCGTCGTCAGCGGAGTTGCGTCGGCGAACTGCAACGGGGCGGCGGCCCCGTCGAAGGTGATGACAACCGCAGCCGCGTGGGCCGGGGCCATCGTCGTGAGGCCCGCCACCAGCAGACCTGTGAGCAAACCGGGAATGTTTCGCATGTGAATGTGTCCTTTGTTGCCGGTCAATCCCGGTGGTTAGCGAATGGTTCCGTTG
>JACDAO010000277.1 GCA_013695405.1 Acidobacteriota bacterium
ATCCAGTGCCTCGATCACCGACAGCGGCTTCTGCGTCGTGTTGGCGTTGTCGAGGTACACGAGGGGGTTGCCGTGGACCTGCTGGTCCAGGATCGGGAACTCACGTCGTACGGCAGCGGCGTCGAACATTCGGCTTTGGGCGTCGCCGCCCGTTACGTCTAGGCGCCGGACTTTTCCGGCGCTTGCCTCACAGGCCGTCGGACAGAGTCCGACGGCTACGCGTTGGCGGCGGACCTATTCTCGAATCGGCAACCGTGCGAGCAGCACCTGCTCGAGCGCGTGACGGACCGCGTCGATCCGGATGTTCTCCACGACCGACTCGGCAAAGGCGTGGATCAGGAGCGCGCGGGCGTCCTGCTTGCCGATACCGCGGGTACGCAGGTAGAACAGCGCCTCGGCGCTCAACTGGCCGACCGTCGCACCGTGCGTGCACTTGACGTCATCGGCGTAAATCTCGAGCTGCGGCTTGGTGTCGATCGTCGCGTCGTCGGAAAGCAGCAGGACCTGGTTGGTCTGCTTGGCGTCGGTCTTCTGGGCGTCCTCGCGGACGAAGATCTTGCCGTTGAAGACTCCGCGGCTGCGGTCGTCGAGCACGCCCTTGTAGATTTCGTAGCTGTGGCAGTGCGGCATCGCGTGGTCGATCGCGGTGTGGGTGTCGACCAGGCGATCGCCGTCGGACAGGTACAGCCCGTTGACGGTGCACTCGATGCCCTCGCCGGCCAGCGTCGCGTTGATGTCGTTTCGCGTCAGCAGGCCGCCTAGCGAGATGTTGTGGGTGGCGAAGACCGCGGCGCGCGACAACTGGATGTGCGTGCTGGCGACGTGATGGGCGCGCGCGCTCTCCCGATTGACCTTGTAGTGATCGACGTGCGAACCGGCCGCGCCGAGCACCTCCGTCAGGCTGTTGGTGAGATACGACGCAGCACCCTCGCCGGCAAAGCTCTCGACCAGCGAGACCTGGCTGTTCTCGCCGGCGACCACCAGCGTCCGCGGGTACGATGCGCCGCCACCCGTGGAGTAGTACAGCACGTGAATCGGCTCGGCAATCACCGCGCCGGCGTCGACCACCACCGCCACGCCGTCGGTGAACCAGACGTCGTTGAGCGCAGTGAACGCGCGCTGGCGGACCCGCACCGCGGTGCCGAGGTGGCGCTCGAGCCACTCGGGTTCGCTGTCGATCAGCGCGGCCAGCGATGCCACCCGGATGCCGGCCGGCAGCGCCCGAACCTGCGACAGCCCGGGCGCGTAGTGCCCGTTGACGAACACCAGCTGGGGACCGTCGAACTCGGCGAACAGGAACGCATCGATCGCGCCCGCCTCGGCCTGCGCGGTGGCCACGGGCACGGCCGGAATCTCGGCAACGCCGGACACCGGGGTGTAGCGCCACTCCTCGTCGCGGGTCGTTGGCAGGCCTTCGTCGCGGAAGATCGAGGCGGCGTGGGCACGGCTGGTCCGGAGCCAGGCGGGCTCGGTGGATCGCGCGGCGGTGAAGTCGTCGAACCCGGTGAGCAGGGTCTCGAGGGCGGCAGTCGGTGTCATACGGGCTACGGGCTTACGGGCTACGGGCTAACAGGCTACGGACCCAGGGCTCAGGGGCTCAAGGCTCAGGACAGGGCTCAGGACAGGGCTCAGGGTCACGACTCTACGCGCCGACGGCGTGCGGCTCGATCCAGCCGTAGCCCTTGGCCTCGAGTTCGAGCGCGAGTTCCTTGCCGCCGCTCTTGACGATGCGACCGTCCGAGAGCACGTGCACGAAGTCGGGCACGATGAAATTGAGCAGGCGCTGGTAGTGGGTCACGAGGATCACCGCGCGGTCCGGGCTGCGCAGCGCGTTGACGCCCTTGGCCACTACCTGCAGCGCGTCGATGTCGAGGCCCGAATCGGTCTCGTCGAGCACGCACAGCGTCGGCTCGAGCATCGCCATCTGGAAGATCTCGTTGCGCTTCTTCTCGCCGCCCGAGAAGCCCTCGTTGACCGACCGCTGCAGGAAGCTCGGGTCCATGTTCAGCAGCTTCATCTTCTCCTTGATCAGGCGCGCGAAGTCGATCGCGTCGAGCGTGCCCTGGCCACGGTGCTGACGCACCGCGTTGAGGGCCGCCTTGAGAAAGTAACTGTTGTTCACGCCGGGGATTTCGACCGGATACTGGAAGGCCATGAAAACGCCTTCGCGGGCGCGCTCCTCGGGGTCGAGATCGAGCAGATCCTTGCCCTTGAACAGGACCTCGCCGCCGGTCACCTCATAGGCGTCACGGCCCGCCAGCACGCTGGCCAGCGTGCTCTTGCCCGAACCGTTCGGGCCCATGATCGCGTGCACTTCGCCGGCGTTGACCGTCAAGCTGATGCCCTTGAGGATGTCCTTGTTCTCGACGCGGGCCTGGAGGTTGGTGATCTGCAACATATCGATTCCACTGTCGGCCACGTCGGACGGTGCAATGCCCGGCCTTCGGCCTTCGAAAAGCTTCCTGGGTGGCCGTCGCGACGGCCGACGGCCGACCGACGAAGGCCGAGGGGGTGGGCGCTAGCCCACGCTCCCCTCGAGGCTGATGCCGAGCAGCTTCTGCGCTTCCACCGCGAACTCCATCGGCAGCTCGCGAAACACTTCCTTGCAGAAGCCGTTGACGATGATGTTGACCGCGTCCTCGCTCGACAGGCCACGCTGCCGGCAGTAGAAAATCTGGTCTTCGCCGATCTTCGAGGTCGAGGCCTCGTGCTCCACCGTCGACGAGGGGTTCTTGACCTCGATGTACGGGAAGGTGTGCGCGCCGCACCGGTCGCCAATCAGCAGCGAGTCGCACTGCGAGTAGTTGCGCGATCCCTGCGCGTTGCGCGCGATCTTGACCAGCCCGCGATAGGTGTTCTGGCCCTTGCCGGCCGAGATCCCCTTGCTGACGATGGTGCTGCGGGTGTTCTTGCCGAGGTGCACCATCTTGGTGCCGGTGTCGGCCTGCTGGCGGTTGTTGGTGACCGCCACCGAGTAGAACTCGCCGACCGAGTTGTCGCCCTGCAGGATGCAGCTGGGGTACTTCCAGGTGATCGCCGAGCCGGTCTCGACCTGGGTCCAGGTGATCTTGGCGTTGGTCATCGCCTTGCCGCGCTTGGTGACGAAGTTGTAGATGCCGCCCTTGCCGTCCTTGTCGCCCGGATACCAGTTCTGCACCGTCGAGTACTTGACGGTGGCGTTGTCGAGCGCGACCAGTTCGACGACCGCGGCGTGCAGCTGGTGCTCGTCGCGCATCGGCGCGGTACAGCCTTCGAGGTAGCTGACGTACGCGCCTTCGTCGGCAATCACCAGCGTGCGTTCGAACTGGCCGGTGCCGGCCGCGTTGATCCGGAAGTAGGTGGAGAGCTCCATCGGGCAGCGCACCCCCTTGGGCACGTACACGAACGAGCCGTCACTGAACACCGCGGAATTGAGCGCGGCGTAGTAGTTGTCGGTGTGCGGCACGACCGAGCCGACGTACTGCCGCACCAGATCGGGGTGGTTGCGAACGGCCTCCGAGAACGAGCAGAAGATGATCCCGAGCTCGCCGAGCTTTTCCTTGAAGGTGGTCGCCACCGAGACGCTGTCGAAGACGGCGTCGACGGCGACGCCGGCCAGGGCCATCTGCTCGACCAGCGGTATCCCCAACTTGTCGAAGGTCGCCCGGACCTCAGGGTCCATCTCATCAAGACTGTTGAGCTGCTTGCGCGGCTTGGGCGCCGAGTAATAACTGATGTCCTGGAAGTCGATTGGAGGGTACTGGACGTTGGGCCAGGCCGGGTAGGCCATCTTCTGCCAGGCGCGGAAGGACCGCAGGCGCCACTCCAGCATCCACGCGGGCTCGTCCTTGAGCTTCGAGATCTGCCGGACGACGTCCTCGCTCAGGCCCTTCGGGAGCGTGTCGGCTTCGACGTCGGTGGAGAACCCGTACTTGTAGTCCTGGGTGGCGAGCTGCTCGATGGTGTCGGTTGCCGTGCTCATCTGTAGTCCTCTGGGTCGGCCTCGAAGGCCCCATCCCGGTGTGCGGACCCCGGTCCGCCACGTATCAAATATACGACGTGGACGGTCGGAGATCAAGTGCACGTGATGGCAAGTTGCTGACACGCAAGGGTTTAGTGTGAGATGTTGCGACCCGGTCCCAAGATGACGTCACGCTTGGGCTCGTGCTGCCGCGGCCACCCACATCCCCGGTCCTGGGGTCTCCACCGTTTTCGGCGCCCCGCCGGTCCACGATGCCGTCGGCCCCCACTCACCGGAGTCAATCGAGATCCACCGAGCGCTCAACGTGCCGCTCACGCCCGTCAGGTCGAGCGCGACCTTGCCGGGCGCAGGGAAGTAGAGCGCGCACGCGTCACCCGTTCCTGCGGCGAAGTACGCCGCGTCCGGCGCGCGGTTGGAAAGGCGCGCATTGGCAGGCGTCAGGGCCCAAGGCTTCACGACCTCCTCGAGCTTGCGCGCGGCACGGACGGCGGCAGCTGCCTTCGGAGAAAACCCGAGCCCCGAAGCCGGACGATGGAAACGTACGGCTGCCGCACCGCCGAGGAGGTGACGCCACCAGCGCTGCAAGCCATCGAGCTCGCTCCCGTACGGTCCCCCGTCTGCGCCATACGTCTTCACCGTGTTGATCGGGCGCGGCCGCGCGGCCAGGTGCCGGCGCACCCACTGGAAGTTGTCCCAGTGCGTCTGCCCCTTCTGATGGTTGTTCTGCGACACGTCCACGAAGCTGTACCGATCGGGATGATCGAACGTCCGTCGGTGCTGCGGCGCGGTGAGATCGTGGTCGTCCCACATTTCCGTGACGTGCACCTCGACTTCCGCCTTCGCCGCCCGCTCGCGGATGAAGCCCGCCCAGTACGTGCTCCACGCCTCGTCGCCCGAGGTCTCGTTGTCTATGCAGTACAGCACGTGCGGCTGCGGCAGCGTGCGCGCGAGCACCTGCTCCACGAACCGCTGCTGCACCGTGAGCAGCGGCGAGATATTGCGCTGCGGCGGCGTGCTGAAGAAGAACGGCTGCTCGTTCTGTCCTGGGTGCTTAGGGTACTCGGCCGCGAGGCCGGTGGCTTCTCCGGTGTACGTGCGCGTGTTCGCCGGGTTGTAGGGATGCGGGGGCCAGTTGTGCATCGAGTAGTCGAACCGGTCCCACACCTCGATCTGCACGATGATGTCGCGCGCGCGGGTCAGCGCCAGCATGCGCTCGAAGCGACTCCAGTACTCCGGGTTCCACTGCGTGAGGTCGTACGTCCCGTCGGGCGCCTGCGCGAACGGATACACCTCGAAGCCGCCGTCGCGGCGGTCGCTCATCGTGTTCCGGATGTAGTTGGCGCCTGCCGCCCGCATGGCGTCAAGGTGCGCCTCGAGATCGGGGATCTGGAACAGGTTGTCGTCCTTGCTGCCGCCGAGCAGCAGGACGGGCTCGCCCTTGTACTGCCAGTACCAGGGGTTGGCCGCATACGGTGTGAGGCGACCTGCCGGCTCGGACTGGATCGCGGCGGTCGCGCCGTGCCCGCGTGCCCCGACGGGTCGCCACGTGGACGCCAGCACGCCGCCCGCCCCGGCGAGGAACGCCCGCCGTGAATGTGCCATGCCCGCATTGTACCGGCCGTTCACAGGCCGGCACCGGGGTCGGCGGCTAGACGTCGTGGCCGAGTCCCACCGCAATACCGAGCACGACGGCGACGGAGACGCGCCAGAGCACGCCAAGGACCAGCTCCGCGGGATCCGCTCCGAGGGCGGCGCGTATGCCTAGGCTAGCTGATCCCTAATCCCTGATCCCTGAATCCCGGAGCCCTGTTACCGCTTGCGCTGGAGGTCGCGGAGGGCGCGCCAGCCGATCAGCGTCACCTGGCGCTGCTGCAGCAAGCCGCGCACGCTCGCATCGTCGGTGAACAGCTGGTATTCCTCGTCGCGCTCCTTCCAGCTGTTGGTGATGTGCTGCATCTCGTCGCCTGCGACGGCGGGGTGGATGTACAGCTCGGTCACGCCCGGCTGGAGTTCGGCAATGATCCGCTTCCAGTAGGCGTCGGTGGCTTCGCCCTGGCGCTTCTGCTGGTGAATCAGGTAGTCCGGATAGAGCGTGCCGTCCGCGTCGAGCTCGCCGCGCAGGTGACCGCCACCGAGTTTCGCCAGCTGGTCCTGGTTGCCCATGCGGATCGGCAGGTCGAACTCCTTGGCGAGCGCCCGGTACACCGCGTGGTAGCGCATGTCGTACTGCAGCGCCCCCATGTGTGAGTCCAGGTGGGTCACGTCGATGCCGGCGTCCAGGGCCTTGCGGATCTGTGCACGTGCTTCGGCGGCGGCTTGCTCGGGTGTGGCGTGCTCGTAGACGCCTGCGATGTCGGGCCACAGGTAGCCCTGCGGCGTGACCAGGCCCGGCACCTCCGAACGACTGGCGACCGGCCCCCACTTGTAGACCTTCCACTCGCTGGTGTGGGTGAGGTGGAGGCCGAAGTCGGCGGTCGGGGTTCGTCGTGCGTACTCGGCAATCTCCTCGAACCACGGGCACGGCACCATGATCGTGCCGGTCCGGATCAGCCCCCGTTCCATGCCGGCGATCGTCGCCGCGTTGGCCGCATGGCTCATCCCGACATCGTCCGCGTTGACGATCAGCAGGATGTCGCTGGCGGTGTAGCCGAGACGCTCGGCCAGCGATAGAGCGGCCGGCGACTGGGCGACCGGCCAATCGGGCGCGAGCGCCACCAGCACTGCCACGGCGACAGCAGCAGCAAACCTGATCGAGCGAGGCATGGTGGCGACAGGCTACCCACGTGACGGCAGCGGGGCAAGTGATCGCGCCACCCCCGTGCCTCCGCCGGACAAGTCCGGCGGCTACGCCACCCGCGTGCCTCCGCTACGGCCGACCTGCCTGCTAGAGCGTCTTGAGATACTCGAGCAGGGCCAGCTTCTCCGGCGCCGGCAGATCGGTGCCGTAGCGGTGACCGGCGTTGCCGTTGCCGCGCAACGCGGTGTCGAAGCGCACGCCGTCGCGCGCCGCGTCGGCCGAGTTGCTCACGAAGCCGACGCGGTCCCAGTCGTACACGTCGTAGGCGCGATAGAAGGTTGTCGGGCGCTCCTCCGGGAAGAGCAATGCGCGCAGGTCCGGCACCGATCCGTTGTGGAGATACGGCGCGCGCAGCCACAGGCCGTCAAGCGGCATGTTCGCGTAACCGTCGGTCTTGCGGAAGCGCGTGAACTGCCACGGGCGGCCGCGCCCGATCGTGTTCATGGCCACGGCCAGCGCCGGGGTGAACGAATCCAGCCGTTCGCGGTCGCTGCCGACCTCGGCGATCGTCGTCACCTGTCCGACCTGCGCGCCGTCGAAGGCATGACAGCGAGCGCAGGCCTCCGCGTACACCCGGGCGCCCGCGGCGGCTCGCCCGGCATCGATTCTCGCCGTGGGATATGCGGGCGGGGCGAGGTCGAGCGCCCAGTCGGCAATCCGCTGCATCGACGCCAGGTCCAGCGACTTCGGAGTGGCTCCGGCGCCGATCGCCGCGCTCTTGTTGCGCTCCTCGACGCGGTCGTTGTTGCCGTCCCAGTGCAGCCACAGCCCCTGCCGGCGACGCTGGTTCCACAGCGACGGCAGGTCGACGGTGCCGACGACATCGTCCATCGGCAGCGCGAGCAACCGCTTGTACGGATTGAATGTGTCGACGCGTCCTGGACCCTGCGGCGGACGGACGTCGAACCAGGCGTTCTCCCGGGCGCGGTCGAGGATGCCCTTGCGCGTCGCCCGCACCAGGAACAGCCGGTCGACCAGTCGCGTGAACACGCCGCCGTCAGGAGTGCCGCGCCTGATCGCCGCCATCATGGCGCTGGTCTCGAACGCGGGGCTCCGCGCACACGCGGTCAGGAACCGCGCATAGCCCTGTAGATCCATCTGGTTGGCCGGCATGCCCACCACCACCTGCCGTGCGGCTCCCGGAGCGTCGCGCAGCGTGCCGACGTGGCAGGTCGCGCAGTTGAGCCCGACCCGATCGCCGCGTCCCGGCCTGAACGAGGTGCCGACCGGGCGCCCGTGCCCCGCGCCTTCCTGGATGAAGCCGAGCCGCTCGTAGCCGACGCCAGGTCGCGCCGGCAGGAACCCGGCGCAGACCTCCGGCAGCACGCGCCAGATCCGCACCGGCACGCCGGTGCCTTCCTCCGCGCCGATCGACCCGTACTTGAAGTGGTCGACGATGCCCGGAAAGGACGGGCCATCGGTATCGGCGGCGGAGGCGCGCAGGCAGACCGCGCCAACCAGCAAGGCGGCGAGGACGGCGATCGGCTGTCGGACCCGCATTGCAGCACTCAGCCGGGGAACGGCGCCGGCGTGAACACGCTCATGATCTCGTCGACCATCGCCTGGTGCGACGGGAAGCGGCTCACGTCGTAACAGCCCAGCGGATTCTCGACCGCGTTCACCAGGCAGCGATTGCAGTACGTGCATGGCCGCGGCGGCCGCCCGAGACCGGCGGCAAACTGGTGGACCAGATCGTTGTTGGCAATCAGGGGCCGGGCAATCGTCACCGCGTCGCAGAAGCGCTGCCGGATCGCTTCACGGATGATCTCGGCGGTCTGGAAGCCGCCGGTACACAGCACCGGGATGCCGACCGCCTGCCGGATGACCTGCGAGGCTGGCAGGTTGATCCCCTCGAGGCGTGGACCGCGCGCCGCCTCCCAGCGGCGCTCGAAGATCTCCCGGGTCAGCCCGATCCGGAAGAACAGGAAATTGCGGAACGCCAGCCCCCCGCTCGACAGCAGCTGGTCGTAGGTCTTGATCAGCTCGTCGACCGGGAACTCCCCCGCCGGATTGCGCGGATGCGGGAAGAAGCTGCCCGACGACACGTGCAGCGCATCGACGCCGGCTGTGTCGAGCCACTGGCAGACCTGCACCGTGTCGGCGAGGGTGTTGCCGGGCGCCTCGTCACGGACGATGGCGTCGTTGAAGTCCTCGGCGCTGACCTTGACCTGGAGATGGAAGTCGCGGCCGACCTCGGCGCGGATGGCGGCGACCACTTCCAGCAGGAAGCGGGCCCGCTGCGCCAGCGGCCCGCCGTAGTCGTCGTCCCGGTCGTTGATCGCCGAACTGAGGAACTGGGTGAAGAGGTAGCCGTTGGCAGCGTGCAGTTCGACGCCGTCGAGGCCGGCCTCGCGAGCTCGACGGGCACCGGCGGCGAACGCCTGCACCGTCTCGTCGATCTCCGCGCGGGTCATGGCCACGCACGGGAAGCCGTGCAGCGGCTCGTCCTTCCCGGTCGCACTCAGGCCCTCGGCGAACTCGATGCCCGGGATGTCGCGCTGCCGCCCGGCGTGCGACAGCTGCAGGATGAAGCGGCAGTCGTGCGCGTGCACCGCCTCGCCGAGCGCACGCCAGAACGGCACCCGCTCGTCGCGATCGATGGTCGCGTAATTGGGCATGATCCGGCCGCGAATGGTCACCGGCACGAACGACGACACGATCGCACCGACCCCGCCTCGCGCGAACTTCGTCTCCCAGTTGATGCGGGCCTGGGTGCCCGAGCCGTCGTAGTTGTCGAAGCGCCCGGAGACGTTCGACCGGAAAATGCGGTTCTTGACGGTCAACGACCGGAAGACAATCGGCTCGAACAACGGGTCAGTGGGCATCAGCACACCTCGGCAAAACGACGACACGGGAAACGCCGACACGTCGGACGGAGGCCCAGCTTTCAGCCCCAGCTCCCAGCTCCCAGCTCTAGAAGCGTTTCAGATAGGCGATCAACGCACGCTTGTCCTCGTCGCCGAGATCGGCGCCGAACAGGTGTCCGCGGTCGAGCACGAAGTCCGGGGCGACGTTGTTGCGCAGGAAGCCGCGGAACAGCGCGTCGTCCGACAACAGGTTGAGCACCAGCCGGTTGCGGACGATCGCCGGCAGCCTGCTCGGGTCGACCCGCGCGATCAGGTCGACCGGTGTGCCGGCCGGAATCTGCACCGGCCGGTTCCGACCGGTCACGGCCAGCTCGCTCGGCACGCTGGTGGTGATGATCGACTGCACGCCGAGCCGCTTCTCGGGCCACAGCAGTCTCTCGACCGCGTCCTGGAAGGCGGTCATCCGGCCTTCGACCGACGGGTCCTTGACGAAGGTCCCGAGTGCGTTGTTGTGCAGGTACGGCGCCGTCGCCCACATCGAGATCAACGACGGCGTGCGGTAGTAGCCACCGCCGCCGCCCAGGATCTCGACGTTGATGGGATCCTGTGGCTTGCGCGGGTTGTAGAGGCCGTCGATGCGGCCGACCGCGGGCTGGGCCTTGTACGTCTCGGACGAGAACTGTTCCCAGACCTGGCCCTTGCGGGCGTTGGTGCCCATCGCGCGCGCGACGTTGGTGCCGATTTCGCGCACCGAGTAGCGGCGGTCGTCGGACAGGAAGTTGTCGGTGAGGAAGTCGGACTGTCGGACGGCCTGCTCGAACCAGGCTCGCCGTGCCGACGGATCGATCAGCGGCGTCGGGGGCTGTTTGCCCGAGTGGCAGCTGGCACAGGCGCCGGCGAACACCTGGGCGCCCCGCTCGACCTGTGCGGCCGGCTCGCCGAGATGGCGGGTGCCGCCGGGCGCATCAGCCAGGCGCATCGGCCCAACCGTCTTCAGGAACGCCTCGGCGTCGCCCATCCGGGCCTCTGTCGCGACCCAGTCCGGGCACTCCTTGCGGGCGCGCGCCATGTCGAACGGACGCTGCGGCGTCAGCCCTGCGACCGGGTCGATCATCGTCAGCCAGATGTCCGAACACATGCCGATGTTGACGTAGACCCGTAGCGAGGCGCCGGCCACGCCGACCGAGTCGGCGCCGTCCTTGAGGATGTGGGGCACCGCCCGGTCGCTGCCGTCGGCCATCTTCTCGAGTGCCGTCGGCCTGGCGCCGAGCGAGAAGATGGCGTTGATGTTGCTCGGGTTGTGGACGTGGTCGGTGGCGAACCGCGACGTGTCCGACGTCCCCGGCGGCTGCCGGTTGCCGAGATGCCAGCGGAAGTCGCGCGCTGTCATCTTCAGATTGAACAGCCGGCCCTCTTCCCAGTACTGGTTGCCGATCGCGCCGGCCAGTTCGCTCCACCGTGGTCGTTCCGGATCGGCTGGTGGGTTGAGCGGGTTGAAGCCGATGTGACAGAAGCCGCAGGTCATCCCGACCAGGTACGGCGGCGGCATCCCCTTGGGACTGGCCCTGTAGGTCTCGGCATTCCAGCGGGCGCGGTCGAACTGCGGGTTGGGGAACTTGCGCAGGCCGACAACGCCGGTTGGTTCACCGGGGATGCCGGGGACCGGCGGTTGGGAACAGCGATCGAGCCACAGCCCGTGCTCGTCAGGCGCCGTCGCCGCCTCGCACCCCGGCTGGGTGATGGCGCCGAGTTCGCGGAAGCGCCGGCCGTGCCGCCGCGAGTCGACATAGTTGAGCAGGTCGACGTTGCCCGCGGTGATCTCGGCCATCCGCACCCAGAACCGCTCGTTGCCGCCGGTCCAGAAGTACCAGGTGTCGCGACCGGCCCGTTCACGTTCGGTCAGCCCGCCACTGCCATAGCCGTAGTCCTCGTCGCTGCCATGCCGAAGCTGTTGCGACGTGCCCGGCGTCGGAGCAGGCGCCGGGCCGGGGCCCTGCGCCGGACCGCGCGCGCTGGCCACCAGCACCACGCCGGCCCAGCCAGCGACCAGCAACGTCCAGCGTGCGAGTGAACGCGGCGTCATGCGGCACCACCTCTCGAGACGAGTTCCGACTGCGGCTGTACTGGCAAGAACGGCGGCTTCGACCGATTCGAACAGGCCGTGTTCGCCGCGCCGCGCCCCGACGTTGTCAGTGGTGTCCGCCGGAGTCAGCGCCGCGCGTCACCCCAGCCCGCCCGGAGCACCATGGCCAAGCGTCGAGCCGTCCGCCCCGTCACTCGTCGTGACACGCGCGCCGCGCCCACGGCGCCGCCAGTCCCGGTTGCCGCATACGAGGCGGTCTGTCGCGGGCTGATCGTCCACGCCGCGCCAATGCAGCCAGACGATGCGAGGGCGCAGGCGATTGCCGAAGCGGCGGTGACCGACGCACTTGGCGCCGACTGGCTGGTCACCCCACTCGGCCCGGGCGCTCGCGACTATCGCGCGACGCCGTCCACTGGTAAGAACCTGAACACCGGTCGAGCCTGGACGTTGACCCGGAAACTGCGCGCGCACCGCGACGTCGCCGACGCGGAGCCGGCTATCGAGCAGCCGGGACTCGAACCGCCGCCAGGGCTGGTGGAGGATCGTCAGCCGCTGCGGCCCGGGATGGCGGCGCGCGGCTTCAGCGCCGCGGTGCCGCTGCCCTGCGCGACCGCCGACGTCGAGTGGAGCCTCGACCTGTGCCGCGTGAAGCAGGCCTGGGCCTTGACCCCGCCAACCCCCGCCGGCCGCGCCCGTGGCGAAGGCATCGTCGTCGGGCACCCCGACACCGGCTACACCCGCCATGCCGAGATCTGGGACACCACGCCGCGCATCCGCGCCAGCGACAGTTTCGACTTCGTGACGCGGCAACCGGATGCCGTCGATCCCCTCGAGCAAGGCAATCCCGGACACGGCACGACCACCGCCAGCGTGATCATGAGCAGCACCGGCGGGGCGGGGCAGAGGTTCGTGTCGGGGCTGGCGCCGGCGGCGACGTTGATCCCGCTGCGGGTCACGCCGCGGGTCGTGCTGCTTGGATTCGATCGGCTGGCCGAGGCGATTCACTACGCCACCGACAGGGGCTGCCACGTCATCTCGATGAGCCTCGGCGGCGTGACGCCGTCGGGCGCGCTCGAGCGGGCCATCACCCGGGCGGTGCAGCACGGGGTGATCGTGCTCGCGGCGGCCGGCAACGTCTGGCCATGGGTCGTGTACCCGGCGCGCTACGACCAGGTCATCGCCTGCGCGGCGTGCAACTGCCAGCGCAAGGTGTGGAAGAACTCGGCCAGCGGCGACACCGTCGACGTCACCGCGCCGGGCGAGTCGGTCTGGGTCGCCAGGCCGGGCACGGACGCCGGCCAAGGCGATGAC
>JACDAO010000293.1 GCA_013695405.1 Acidobacteriota bacterium
CTGGCGACAGCATCAACTTCTCGGACGGCGAGCTGTTCGACGCGGGAGCATCCTGGGGTCTGCCGATCGGCAAGGGATCGGTCACCCTGGCGGCCGAGTACCGGCACAGGAACCGCACCAACCGGGCCTCGTTCGACCCGAGGGACCAGGTGGTGGCCGGCGA
This sequence comes from Acidobacteriota bacterium, assembly GCA_013695405.1. GTDB lineage: Bacteria > Acidobacteriota > Vicinamibacteria > Vicinamibacterales > Vicinamibacteraceae > Luteitalea. The sequence goes on from JACDAO010000293.1 coordinate 164, forward strand.
CGCCGGCAACAACCCGGTGTCGCAGCCGAATCACCGCTGGGGGGATCCCGATACGCGCGATTTCATGAGCATCGTGAACGCCAACGTGCCACTCAACGCGGCGCAGACCCGCTTCGGGTACGCGTTTGGCGGCTTCAGCCGGCGCGAGGCCAACAGCGCCGGGTTCTACCGTCGCGGCCTGGATGCGCGGAACTGGCCACAGATCTACCCGCTCGGTTTCCTCCCGGAGATTCAGCCGACGGTCCTCGATGCGTCGGCGGCGGTGGGCGTCCGCGGCGGCTCGAAGGGCTGGTCGTGGGACGTCAGCGGCGGCTACGGCCACAACAGCTTCGAGTTCACCATCGGCAACACGCTGAACGTCTCGCTCGGGCCGGCAGTGCCTCCCAACAAGAGCGTGTTCGACGCGGGCACACTGGCGCTCGGGCAGCTTGTCGGCAACGCGGACATCAGCCGGCGCTTCACCGTCGCGGCGCTCAGCGGGCCGCTCAACCTGGCGTTCGGGACGGAAGTTCGCCGGGAACAGTACCAAATCAGCGCCGGTGAGCCGGATTCGTACCGCGGCGGCGGTTCGCCGAACCGTACCGGCGGCATCGCCGCCATTGGGGCCCAGGTGTTCCCGGGGTTCCGTCCGTCCAATGAGGTCGACGCGTCCCGCAACAGCGTCGCCGGCTACGTCGACGTCGAGGGCGATGTGCTCGAGTGGCTGCGCCTCGGTCTGGCCGCGCGCACCGAGCACTACTCCGATTTCGGCAACACCGTCAATGGCAAGGTCACCGTCCGTGTGCAGCCCGACAGGCGGTTCGTCGTGCGCGGGTCATTGAGCAGCGGCTTCCGGGCGCCTTCGCTCGGACAATCGTTCTTTTCATCGACGGCGACCAATTTCATCAATGTCCCCGGGCAGGGGCTGGTCCCGTTTGAATCGCTGACGCTGCCGGTGCGCTCGCCGGCTGCACAGGTGCTCGGCGCGCAGCCGCTGACGCCCGAGAATTCGACCCATGCAAGCGCCGGCATCGTGCTGACACCCTTGCCCAACTTCGACGTGACCGTCGACTACTACCACATTGCCATCGACGACCGGGTGGTGCTGTCCGGCAATTTCACGGGTCCGCGCATCACGAACCTGCTGGCGCCCTTTGGAGCGAACAGTGGGCGCTTTTTCACCAATGCGATCAACACCCGCACCAATGGCGTCGACGTCACCGCGAACTACCGGGTCGCGCTGGCAGGCGCGGGGAATCTGCGGCTGAACGCCTCGTACAACAACACCCGGACGAACATCGTGGGCGAGGTGGCCACGCCCGACGCCCTGGCGGGGTTCGAGCAGACGCTGTTCGATCGCATCGAGCGCCGCCGGATAGAGTGCGGTCAGCCGCAGGACAGCCTGCGTGCCGGCGCGGACTGGACGCGCAGCCGCTGGGGCGCGAACACCAACGTCGCACGCTACGGCGAGTTCTGCAGCTTCACCCTCAGTCCGTCCGACGATCAGACGTACTCCGCCAAGTGGTTGACGGACGTGGAGGTCTCGTACCGCGTGTCTCAGCAGTTGACCGTGGCAGTCGGCGGGCAGGACATCTTCAACGTGTTTCCCGATCGCAACATCACCGTCAACTCCTTCAACGGGATCCAGACGTTTCCCAGCCAGTCGCCGTTCGGCATGAACGGCCGCAGTCTGTACGCCCGTCTTCTGATCGCCTTGCAGTGAGGGCTGCGCAGGCAGCGGCCTGACGGCGCTTCGAGAGCCATGACCCTGGCCGGCTCTTTCCCGGCCAGGTCAGCTTTCTCGTCCATTTCCGGCGCGTATGGCCATCTGCGGGCCGAACCGCCAATTACAGCGCCTCGTGCAACGGTCCTTTTTCCCCTCCTGTGACGTAGGGCACCAAATCGACGCCGTCGAGCGTCAATCCCTGCTCCTCCTTGATGCCGGCGGCGGCCAGCGCCGTAGCGTGCAATCCATCTGAACGACTGGGTGGCCGTACACGTGGCCGGCAGGCACGGTCGCGCAGTTTCTGGACCACCGCGCCGACCCGCGTTGAACGCGTCGGTCAGGTATTCCAGCTCGTCCACAGGCTCGGTGCCGCGCAGCATCGGGGTTGGCCGCGCAACTTGGATTTGACAGTCGAGTCGAGTTTGGCTAGCGTCGCCCTCGTGAACGACATGAACATTTTGCGGCGGTGGTCCGGCGCCAGCCTGCTGGCCGCGGTTCTCATCCTCTCAGGCGTGGGCGTGGCATCGGCCCAGACGGCACAAGTGGCCGGGACGATCACCGACGCGTCAGGCGGAGCGGTCCCAGGCGCCAGCGTCACTGTCACGAACGTCGCGACCAACGACGCGCGGCTCACCACATCGAACGAGCAGGGGCGCTACAGCGTTCCGTTCCTCCCGTCGGGGGGTTACACCATCAAGTGCGAACTCCAGGGCTTTCAGACCACGCTGCGTGAGGGCATCGTCCTCGAGACGGATCAGGAGGTCCGCGTGGACTTTGCGCTGCAGACCGGCGCGTTCACCGAGCAGGTGCTCATCGTCGGCACTCCCGTCCTCGCCTCCGACACGTCGTCGATCGGGCAGGTTGTGACGGGTAAGACGATCAGCGATCTTCCGCTCAACGGGCGCAATTTCCTGCAGCTCGCCCGACTTGCGTCTGGCGTGCTCGAGTCGGCCGGTGGGGATCGCGCGGCCGAAGGCGGTGCGTTTGTCGCCAACGGCGCACGGTCCGTGCTCAACAGCTTCATGCTCGATGGGGTGGACAACAACGCTCGCATCGTGGATCAGCAGAACAGCTCCAACGTCGTCTCGCAGCCGTCGGTCGATGCGCTCGCCGAATTCAGCATCCAGACGAACAACTTCTCCGCAGAGTACGGGCAGGCAGCCGGCGCGGTCGTCAATGCGACGATCAAGTCGGGAACCAACAGCTTCCGCGGGACCGTGTTCGAGTTCGTGCGCGACGACGTATTCGACGCACGGGACCCGTTCGCACCGCCGGGAGAGAGAAAGGACCTGCGCAGGCATCAGCTCGGCGGGACGGTGGGCGGTCCCCTCTGGCGCGACCGGATGTTCTTCTTCGCGAGCCTGGAGACAACCAACGAACGCCGTGGCGAAAACTACCGGCTCAGAATACCGACCGCCGCCGAGCGGGCTGGGGATTTCAGCGAGTTCAGGAACGCCCGCGGAGCTGTCATTCCGATCTTCGATCCGGCAACTACCGTGACCGGTCCCGGAGCGTCCGCGTCCGTTCGTCAACCCTTCCCCGGCAACCGCATCTCCGCAGGCCAGATCCATCCGACCGCGCGGCGTCTGCTGGATTTGCTGCCGCTGCCGAACGTCGACGATCCGACGTCCAATTACGCGATCACCAAGGCCGCCAAGCGTCTCCGCCATCAGATTGACACGCGGGTCGATCAGAGTTTTTCGACGAACAGCAAGCTGTTCGTACGCTACAGCCTGACCAACCGCGACGACGAAGTGCCCGGGCCGTTCGATCCACCCCTCATCGGGTCGACCATCTTCCAGCAGGCATTCAAGGACCAGGCGTCCCACAACCTGGCCATAGGCCAGACGCAGGTCTTCCGCGGCAATCATGTCAACGAGTTGCGCGTCGGCTTCAACCGCATCACGGACAATCTGCTCCCGTTTGTCACCGACAGCTTTCCTGACGAGTTCGGCTTCGCCGGGATTCCGCGCGTCGAGGGCGTCACGGGGATGCCGCGCATCGCCATTGGCGGCTTCGCAAACCTCGGCGAGGCGACATTCCTGCCGAACGGCAAGATCTCGGAGGTGTTCCAGGCGGGCGACACGCTGTCCTTCCTGCGAGGCCGGCATGCGTTCAAGGCGGGCGTCAACTACCGCTTCATCAGGAGCTACTTCAACATCTCGGACACTGCGCGGGGCAGCTTCACGTTCAGCGGAGGCTTCACCCAGAACCCGCAGGCGCGGCCCGGCACCGGGTCCGGGCTGGCTGACTTCCTGCTGGGAATTCCGGCGACGGCTTCGCTCAGCACCTCGCTTTCGGGCGACATCCGCTACCACTACGTGGCGGGGTTCCTCCAGGACGATTGGCGCGTGAACGATCGGCTGACGCTGAACATGGGCGCCCGCTACGAGGTGTTCACGCAGCCGTACGAGCGCAACAGCAACCAGGCGAACCTGCTCCTCGACCAGTATCGGCTCATCTACGCAGGGAACCGCATTCCCGACGTCATCCCCGCACAGTTCGCCACGACGGTGCCAGACGGCGTCTCGGAGACATCCCTGATGCGGCTCGACACCAACAACGTCGCTCCGCGCCTGGGCTTCGCCTACACGGTGACGCCACACACCGTCGTACGCGGCGGAGCCGGGGTCTTCTACGGCGACCATCCCACCATCGGGGCCTCCGGGCGGCTCCCGGCGAACCCGCCGTTTCGTGTGAACGTGGCCTACGCCACGGACCTGGTCACGCCTCTGGTCACGCTGGACACGGGCTTCCCCGCTGCCGCGCTCGAGCCGAGGTTCAGCCCATTCCTGTCGCTCAACGCGTGGGATCCCGACGCGCCCCAGACCGAGGCCTATCATTGGAATGTGAATGTCCAGCAGGAGCTTTCGTGGCTGCTGGTGGAGGTGGGCTATACGGGATCACGTGGGGAAAAGCTGTCGGTGTCCTACGATCCGAATGCTCCGCTGCCAGGACCGGGCGCGGTGGGACCACGGCGGCCGAATCCAAGCTTTGGCAATGTCTCCGGCATCAAGTACGACGGCGAGTCGAGATATCACGCGGGACACATGCGCGTCGAGCGCCGGTTCAAGGACGGGCTCTCCGTCATCGGCCACTACACGCACGGCAAGTCGATCGATGTCGGCGGCACGAACTTCATCGCCAACGATCTCGTGTACCGGGATCCGCGCAACACAGCGCTCGAGCGCGGGCTGTCGTCATTCGACGTCAGGCACAACATGGTGCTCAGTTACATCTGGGACCTCCCAATCGGTGCCGGTCGCCGCATCGATCTGAACAACGGATGGCTCAACGCCACCATAGGCGGCTGGCAGTTCAACGGCATCACCACGGCCAGAACGGGCGTCCCGTTCACGCCGAGACTCAGCTTCAACCCGGCCAACACCGGCCACCCCCGTCCCGATCGCATCGCGGACGGGAACCTCCCGCGCGACGAGCGATCGGCCAGCCTCTGGTATGACCCTTCCGCGTTTGCAGCGCCCATCCCCTTCACGTTCGGCAACGCGGGTCGAAGCATCCTGGTCGGGCCGGGTGTGTTCAACACGGACTTCGGCCTTTTCAAGCGCTTCGTGGCGGGCGCTCCGGAACGCCGGCGCGAGATTCAGATCCGGCTCGAAGCCTTCAACGTCTTCAACCAGCCGCACTACGCGAACCCCGCAGCGACCATCGATCTGCCGGATGCGGGTCGAATCACGGCTATCACGGGCACGATGCGCGAGATGCAGGTTGGCGTGAAGTTCCTTTTCTGATCGACTGGGACCAGCTGCTGGCATGTCCCTGGCGTGACGTCTGCCGGAAGTTTCCCGGCCAGGGACGGTCAGAAGACCGCCCGCAACCCCAGCTGAATCGTGCGTCCCCCGGATGCCTCCGAGACGACCCCGAAGTTGGGGGCACCCAAGGTGTGTCCAGGCAACCCGAAGTTCGGGTGGTTGAAGGCGTTGAACAGCTCCACGCGAACCTGCAGGGAGCGCGCGGCACCGA
>JACDAO010000294.1 GCA_013695405.1 Acidobacteriota bacterium
GCCCTGATCACGCCTGCGGTCGCGCCCCACTCGATGTACACGCTGCAGGCCGGCACGCTGCAAGCGGCCGACCGCCTGGCGCGGGCACAACAGGTACCGCTGCTGATCCATCTCGCTGAGACCCGCAAGGAACTGCAGGACGCGCGCGCGGCGCACCAGCAGTCACCGACCGCCTACCTGGCCAGGCTCGGACTGCTCGGCCCCCACGTGCTCGGCGCGCACGGCATCTGGCTCGATGCCGCCGACATCAGGACGGTCGCCGCGGCCGGCGCCGGCATCGCGCACAACCCGGAGAGCAACATGAAGCTGGCGAGCGGCATCGCGCCAGTGCCTGCGCTGCTCGCCGCCGGGGTCCACGTCGGGCTGGGCACCGACGGCGCCGCCAGCAACAACGACCTCGACATGTTCGAGGCGATGCGCCAGGCCGCGTTCCTGCACAAGGTCACCAGCGGCGACCCGACAGCGCTGCCGGCGCCGCTGGCGCTCGAGATGGCCACACGCGGCGGCGCGGCGTCGATCGGCATGGCCGACCGGATTGGCCAGCTGACCCCGGGCCGTCGCGCCGATGTGATCATCGTCGACGCCGGGCACCCGCATCTGCAGCCGCTCTACGACCCGATCGCCCAGTTGGTCTACGCCGCGAAGGGCAGCGACGTCCGCACCACGATCGTCAACGGCCGCGTGCTGATGCACGATCGCGCGGTTCGCACCCTCCAGCCTGCCGCGGTGCTCGCCGACGCGCAGAAGATGGCCGAGCGGGTGCGCGCCGCGGTGCGTTAGCTGCTGCCACGCCCCGAGACGTAGGCGCCGGACTCGTCCGGCGCACCCCGCGCCGGTCGGACAAGTCCGACCGCTACGTCCGGCCCACACGTCCGACCGCTACGGCCGGACCCGTCCGGTGGCGCACGGCTCTCGTCCAAAGAGGTTGGCAGTACGATAGAGTTTCCGGGACACACTTATGACAAACAAACTCGCGGCGGTACTCGTCGTGTGCGGACTGGCCGTCGCCGGCTTGCGCGCTGACGTCGTCGAGCAGGTGCTGGTCAAGGTCAACGGCGAGATCCTGACCAAGACCGATCTCGAGCAACTGCAGGTCACCGCGCTCAAGGCGACCAACCCCAATGTCACCGCCGCCGACCTGCAGAACGACGCGACGCTGCGCAAGCTGCTCAACGAGGTCACGCCACGGGTCATCATCAACGCCGTCGACGAGATGCTGCTGGTGCAGCGCGGCCGCGAGCTCGGGCTGAAGATGTCCGACGAGCAGTTCACCCAGATCCTGGCCAACATCCGCAAGGAGAACAAGCTCGACTCGGAGGAGAAGTTCCAGGCCGCCCTCAAGCAGGAGGGCCTGTCGATTGCCGGGCTGCGCAAGGCGTTCGAGAAGCAGATGCTGATCAACCGTGTTCAGCAGCAGGACGTCTACTCGCGGATCAGCATCTCGGAAGCCGAGTCGCGGAGCTACTACGACGCGCACACCGCTGAGTTCCTGACCAACGAGACCGTCACCCTGCGCGAGATCTTCGTGCGCGCCGCGCAGACCACGCCGGCGGAAGGCACCGAGGCAATCGCCGCTGCCAAGGCAGCGGCCCTGGCCAAGGTCGGAACCGTGCGGGAGCGCGTGCTGAAAGAGGACTTCGCGACGGTCGCCGGCGAGATCTCCGATGCGGCGTCGAAGGCCAACGGTGGGCTGATCGGGCCCCTCGGCATCGACGAGCTCAACCCCGACATCAAGACGGCGATTGCCACGCTGAAGACAGGGCAGGTGAGCGAACCGCTCGACGCCGGCAACGGCTACCGGTTGCTCAAGGTCGACGCCCGGGTCACGCGCAAGCAGGCGACGTTCGAGGAAGCTCGCGACCAGATTGCCGAGAAGGTTTTCAACCAGCGCCGCGCCGGCGAGGTGCTGAAGTATCTGGATCGGCTCCGCGCCCAAGCCATCATCGAGTGGAAGAGCACCTCACTCAAGGAGGCATGGGACGTCGGTCGGGCCGAGGCGGCCAAGGCCGTTGCCGAAGCCGAGGCTCAGGCCGTCAAGGACGCCGCCAAGACCGGCGCCACGCAGTGAGCGCTCCGCCGGTCGCCGCCCCTCCAGCGGCTGGACCGGTCGCCGCTACCCGGATCGGACGCATCACGCTGGACGTGCCGTTCGGGGTCGCCCCGATGGCCGGGATGACCGACACGGCCTTCCGCCGGCTGGTCAAGCGTCAGGGCGGCTGCGGCCTGGTCGTGACCGAGATGGTCAGCTCCGAAGGTCTGGTCCGGGGCATCGACCGCACCCTCGAGTACGCCGAGTACACCGAAGAGGAACGGCCGGTCTCGATCCAGATCTTCGGCGGCGATCCCGTGCGCATGGCCGACGCCGCCCAGATCGTCGAAGGCATGGGCGCCGACATCGTCGACATCAACATGGGCTGCCCGGTGCCCAAGATTTCCAAACATAACGCCGGCTGCGCGCTGATGCGCGACCCGTCGCACGCGGCCGCGATCGTCGGGGCGATGGCTCGCGCGGTCAGGATTCCGGTCACCGTCAAGATGCGGGCTGGCTGGAACGAGTCCGAGATCAACGCGCCGACGCTGGCCCGGATGGCCGAGGATGCCGGCGCCGCCGCGCTGACCGTGCACGGGCGCACGGCCAAGCAGGCCTACACCGGCAGTTCCGACTGGTCGTTGATTGCCGAGGTCTCCGACGCGGTGTCGATCCCGGTGTTCGGCAGCGGCGACTGCGTCGAGCCCGAACATGTCATCGACCGTTTACGCAATGGCCCGGAAGGCGTGCTGGTCGGGCGCGGCGTGCTGCGCAACCCGTGGATCCTGGCGCAGGCGACCGACATGGCCGCTGGACGCCCGCCGCGGCCGGTGACGATGACGATGCGCGGCCAGTTCCTGCTCGACTACATCGAGCTGCTGATGAACGAGCGCGTCGGCGAGGCAGACGGTTTCCGCCACATCGCGCCGACCAGACGCGCGGAAGCGCCAGGACAGGACTGCGCCAGTGGGCCCTACCCGCGAGCGCGCGGCCGCGAGCGCTGGGTGATCAACAAGTTGCGCGCGCTCAACGCGTGGTACACCAAGGGCTTCGACGGCGGCTCGCAGTTCCGCGTCTCGATCAACCACGCCGAGTCCGTCGCGGAAGTCCGCGACCTGGTTCGCGCCTTCTTCATGTAGACATTTCCGTCACCGTCATTCTGCCCGCGTCCTACTCGTAGCCGTCGGACTTGTCCGACGTGTGTTACTCGTAGCCGTCGGACTTGTCCGACGGGCATCGACAGCCGAACCAACGCACTGGTCACCGGACGTCGCCGCTGAGCACGTAGTCGTATATCAGCGCAGCCTCCGCCGCCGCATTGAATCGCGCCCCGAGCGCCGCGTGCAGGGGATGCGCCAGGTACGCGCGCAGCCCCGGCTCGTCGTCGAATTCCAGCAACGCCACGAACGGGAACGAGGGAAACCCGCCGAGCACATAGGCTGGCGGGTCGGCAACGTGTTCTCCAATCCGGAAGCGTCGCACCGACGGGATGTCGCGCGCCGCGGTCCGCATCGCCTCGAGCAGGGCGTCGCGCTCCGCGTCGTCGAGACCGGGCCGCGGTCGGAAGAGGACCACGTGGACCGTCACTCGTCGTCCCGGCGCTTCTTGCGGTCGGCGGGCGGCAGTTCGCCGGCACGCCAGGTGCGACCCTTCGGTTTGGCCGGCGGCCTGGGCGCCTCACTGCGAGGCGGTGGGGTCGCACTTCGCGGCGTCCCGACCCACTCGCCACGCGGCTTGCC
>JACDAO010000326.1 GCA_013695405.1 Acidobacteriota bacterium
GCCCAGGGCGTGACGGTCCAGCGCGCCTGACGGTCAGCCTGGCGGCCGGGTCGTGGGGCGCGCGGCGGCGCCGCTGCTGCCCACCGACATCAGCTGCACCGGCTGGCTCGCGAAATTCTCGAGGATGAGTTGCGATCCGACTGATCACGTACCCGAGGCGAACGTATCGCAGCTGGACATCTGCCCTGTCTGCAAGCCCCGCTTGAGCCACTCTGTGCGCTGCGCGGCCGTGCCGTGCGTGAAGTTCTCGGCCCTGACCCGCCCGCCCGTGAGCGCGTCGTCGCCAATCGACGACGCTGCCTGCAAGCCTTCCTCGATGTCGCCCTGGTCGAGCAGTTGGCGACTCGCGGTCGAGTGCCCCCAGATACCGGCATAGCAATCGGCCTGCAGTTCCAGACGCACCGACAAGGCGTTGGCCGAGCCGGGATTGCGCTCCTGGGCCGCGCGCACCTTCTGGTTGGTGCCGAGCTGCTGCTGGATGTGGTGGCCGATCTCGTGGGCAATCACGTAGGCCTGCGCGAAATCGCCGGGGGCACCGAAGCGCCGGTCGAGCTCGTCGAAGAACTCGAGATCGAGATACACGCTCTGATCCGCCGGGCAGTAGAACGGCCCCATCGCGCTCTGACCGATGCCGCATCCCGACTCGGTGGCGCCGCGGAACAGCACCAGCCGCGCGGGCCGGTAGTTGCCGAGCACCTTCGGCCACGTGCCCTGGACGTCGTCAAGCACGAACGACACGAAGTCGGCGCGCTTCTCTTCCTCGGGCGTGGTCTGCAGCGGCGCCTGTGCCCCGCTTTCCTGCACCTGCGGCTGGCCGGCCTGCTCCTGCAGTGCCGGAGTCAGCAGATCGCGGCCGGTCACCAGGCTGAGCAGACCGAGCAGGACGACTCCGCCAATGCCGATCGGCACCGCCCGCCCACGCATGCCGCTGGCACGACGATCTTCGAGATTACGGCTTCGTTCACCACCTGGGGTCCAGCGCACGTGCCCTCCTTGGGCTCCCGGGCAGTGATGACGCCCGTCCTGCCACGCCCGGTCGCCGGGCGTGGGACCGCCTCACCCTGCCGGCGTTGGCGATCCGGCCGGGCCGTCGTGACAGCGCGACCACCAAATACTCTACCGCAGAGTGCGTGGCAGCGCAGGGACGCCTTTCAGCGCTCGAGGGCGTCGGCCACCATCGACCCGCTGGGTACACTAGCAGAGCCGCGGGCGCACGGTGCGCGTCGGCAGAGGGAACCACATGCCCACAATCAGCGGCCTGCACCACGTCACCGCCATTGCCGGCCCGGCCCAGGAGAACCTCGACTTCTACGCCGGGATTCTCGGCATGCGCCTGGTGAAGAAGAGCGTCAACCAGGACGATCCCGGCACCTATCACCTGTTCTACGCCGACGCCGAGGGTCATGCCGGCACGGACCTGACGTTCTTTCCGTGGGCGCACCTGGCGCCGTCGCGAATCGGGCACGGGCTGGCCACCGAGGTGCAGTTGACGGTACCGCGCGGCTCGCTCGACGCATGGGGGGTGCGACTGACAGGCTACGGCGTGCGCGTTGGCACGATCGCGACGCGCTTCGACGAACGCGTGCTGCCGCTGGTCGATCCGCACGGCCTGCAGGTGGCGCTGGTCGAAGCCGACGACGTGACGTCGCGTGGGTTCACGCCGTGGCCCGAAAGTCCGGTGCCGGTACACGAGCAGATTCGCGGCTTGCACGGCGCACGCGCCTGGGAACGGGACCTGGCGTCGACCGCCCACATCCTGACTGGCACGCTTGGCTTCACGCAGGCCGGCAGCGATCGGGGCTGGACGCGTTTCGTGCTCGGCGGGGGTGGCCCCGGTCGCGTGCTCGACATCCGGGAAACGCCCGACGAACGGCGCGGCAGCTGGGGCACCGGCAGCATCCACCACCTGGCCTGGCGCGTCGACGATGACGCGCAGGAACTGGTGATGCGTGCCGCCGTCGAGGCGGCTGGTCTCCGACCTACGCCGGTCATCGACAGGTTCTGGTTCAAGTCGGTGTACTTCAAGGAGCCGGGCGGCGTGCTGTTCGAGCTGGCCACCGACGGCCCGGGCTTCGCGGTGGACGAGGAGGCCGCGCACCTGGGCGAGTCGCTGGTGCTGCCGCCGTGGCTGGAGGCGCAGCGAACGGCGATCGCACGCGTGTTGCCGCCCCTGACCTACCCGCCGGTGCTCAGTCAACGCGCGGTGACGTAGCCGTCGGCCTTGTCCGACGGGCGCATCCGTGTGACGTAGCCGTCGGCCTTGTCCGACGGGCGCATCCGTGTGACGTAGCCGTCGGCCTTGTCCGACGGGCGCATC
>JACDAO010000338.1 GCA_013695405.1 Acidobacteriota bacterium
GCTCTGTATCCGAAGTTCACCAACTACCTGATGAGCGTGTTCTCGCCGACGTTTCTGCCGTACGTGCTGCTCTTCTTCGCCGAGGCTTTCTTCCTCTACACCTACTACTACGGCTGGGGAAAGTTCCACCCGATGGTGCATCTTGGTCTGGGGCTCGGCCTCAATCTCGTCGGCACGGCGATCATGTTGATCGCGAACGCCTGGCTCACCTTCATGATGTCGCCGAAGGGTATCTCCGACACGGGAGCGGTGATCTCCGTCATGGACGCGGTCTACAACTTCACCTGGATGCCGATCAACGTCCATCGCGTCATCGCCAACGTCGCGTTTGGCGGGTCGATCGCGGCTGCGTACGCCGCCTTCAAGTTCCTGCAGGCGGAAACCGACGAGGAGCGCGCGCACTACGACTGGATGGGATACATCGGCAACTTCGTGGCGATCAGCGCCTTCCTCCCACTCCCCTTCGCCGGCTACTGGCTCGCGAAGGAGATCTACGCCTACTCGCAGGCGCTCGGGCTGACGATGATGGGCGGCGCCTTCTCGTGGCTGTTCATCATCCAGGCGGTGCTGATCGGGAACCTCTTCCTCGCCGCCAACTACTACCTGTGGCTCGGCATGGGGCGGGTTGAAGGCGCGCAACAGTTCCAGAAGGTGATCAAGTACCTGCTCATCGTGATCGTGCTCTGCTTCATGGTCTGGGCAACACCGCGGTCGATTATCGCGACGGTGACAGAGGTCCGGGCGATGAGAGGTTCGTCGCACCCGGTCCTGGGCTTCCTCGGCGTGATGTCGGCCAAGAACACCGCCGTGAACATCCTGATCCTCACGACGTTCATGAGCTTCCTCCTCTATCGCCGGACGGGCAAGGTCGCCACCGTCACGTGGGCCAAGAAGGGCCATGCGGCGCAGCTGACGATCTTCGCGGCCGTCGCACTGTTCGTGATCTTTCTCGGCGTCTACGGATACTTCGTCGAGGCGGCGGTCCGGATCGGACTCTCGGTACCTCAGGTCCTCTCGGTCCTGTTTGCCATGGTGTCGATCACGGCCATCGACGTCTTTCTCTTCCGCGCCGCGCGCAGGACCGGCGAGGTGCGCTGGGGCAGGATCCCGGCGATCTCGCAGTACGTGCTGATCTTCATTGCGGTCACCTTCACCTGGCTCATGGGGCTGATGGGCTACGTTCGCTCCGGGCTCCGCCAGCACTGGCATGTCTACGGCGTCATTCGGGACCACTCGCCGGACGCCTTCACGCCAACCCTCGGCTTTGCGACGCAGGTCGTGTCGGTGACCGTGCTGGTGTTCTTCGTCCTGATTGGCGTCGTGTTCTGGATCACGAGCCTCCACGACCGGCCCGATTTCGAGGACCGGCAGCGGCTCCCCCACGGCCCCGGCGATGTCTCGCCGGAGTTTGCGGGTGGCAACTCCACAGCCACGTAGGCGGACCAGGACGTCATGAGGATTCCGCACATCTTCCGGATCGGCGCGCTCGTCCTCGGGACGACTGTGTTCTATGGCTACGTCGGCCAGATGGTGCCTCAGAAGGAGGTGCAGCCTCCCGAGGATGCCGCCCTGGGACCTGAGATGACCACGGCCGAAATGGTCAAGGTCGGCCGCCAGATCATGGAGGGCAAGGGACTCTGCCTCACCTGTCACACGATCGGCAAGACCGGGGCGCTCCGGTTCCCCGACCTCGGGGGAATCGGCGCGCGCGCGAGCAGCCGCGTCGAAGGCCTGAGCGACGTCGAGTACCTGGCCCAGTCGCTGTACGAACCCACCGCCTTCGTCGTGCCCGGATTCCCTCCGGCGATGCCCCCCGTGAACCAGCCTCCGTTCAGCCTCACCGATCAGGAGATCCTCTCCGTGATCGCATCGCTGCAGACGCTTGGCGGCACGCCGACGGTCACGCTCCAGACGACGCACAAGTACTCCCCGGGCACGGCCGCACCGGCTCCGGAGGCCCCCGCGAAGGGCGCCACGCAGTTGACACCTGACACGATTCTCCAACCGCTCGTCTCGCATCAGGCGGCGCGGCTCGATGGAGCGGTTGCACGATGAACATCCTTGTCGTCCTCGCCGTGGCCATCGTGTTCGGGCTCCTTCGGTTCCGTCGGGCCGGCCTGCTGGCGTGGGCGGGCGCCTGGTGGGTGGGGGTCTACGTCCTCCTCCGGTTTGGATTCTCGGCGCCGATTCCCGCCTCCGTCGTCTCGCTGTACATGGGCATCGTCTCGATTGCGCTCCTGGCCTACGTGTCCTCCAGCGAGGAGCGCCGCGACGAAGTGTCCCGCCCGCTCGTCCGGTTCATGACGGAGAAACGGTACACGGCGCTCCTCGGCGCAACGGTCCTCGCCATCCCGGCGCTCGCGGCCGCGAACGTCTACGTCCGGATGAACGTCCCCCTGGAGCCTCCTCTGTTCTCGCGGACGGTCCATCCCGCGTCGCCGTCCGAGATCACCGTCCACGACAAGAAGATCGATCTCGACACCGCAGAGAACCCCTTCCTGCGTCTGGAGAGGACCAATCCCGGAGAGTTCCGCACCCACGTCGAGAACGGGCGCCGGATCTACTACCGCAATTGCGTCTTCTGCCACGGCGACGATCTGTCAGGCAACGGCATGTTCGTGCACGGGCTCGATCCGATTCCGACCAACTTCACCGACGGGACGATTGCGGGGTTGCGCGATTCGTTTCTCGTGTGGCGGATTTCGAAGGGCGGGCCGGGGCTCCCCGAGGAAGGGGGGCCCTGGGACTCGGCGATGCCCGCCTGGGAGAAGTTGCTGAAGGAAGAGGAGATGTGGGAGGCGATCCTCTTTCTCTACGACTACACCGGCCAGAAGCCACGCGCCAGGGAGGAGACTGCGCACCAATGACCTCTCGCCCGATTTCGCGCGCGTGTCTCGTCTTGCTGATCGGCGTAGGGTGCGTCGCGGCGATGCGATCGGTGTGGGCGCAAGGTCCAGACGTTGGCACCGAGGCGCAGCGGGAGTCGGGCAAGCAGCTCTATGCCAGGTACTGCGCGCAGTGCCACGGTGAGAAGGGTGATGGCGAAGGCTACGCCACCCCGCACCTGTACCCCAGGCCCCGGGACTTCACGACCGGCAAGTTCAAGGTGCGGACGACTGCCAACGGCGCGCTTCCGACCCACCAGGACCTCGTCAACATCATCAGGCGCGGCATGCCCTACACGTCGATGCCCGCCTGGCCCAAGCTCACCGACCAGGACGTCACCAATCTCGCGTACTTCATCACGACCTTCTCCCCTGATTTCACCAATGCCGAGAGGGTGCCCCAGCCGGTTCCGCTCCCGAGCGCGCCGAGCGCCACCGACGAGTCAATTGCGCAGGGGAAGAAGCTGTACGAAGAGACCGGCTGCGCACGGTGCCACGGCACGCTCGGTCGCGGCGACGGCCCTTCGGCTCCCACGCTGAAGGACGACTGGGATCATCCGATACGCGCGACGGACCTCGCGAAAAGTTGGACCTTCCGCGCAGGGTCGTCGCGCGAGGATATCTTCCGCACGATGAGCACGGGGTTCAACGGCACGCCCATGCCGGCGTTTGTCGATGCGCTCACGCCCGAGCAACGATGGGCCATCACCGATTTCATCGTCTCTCTCTCGGGGAGCGACGGGCCTGGTTATTCCAACCTCGTCGTCGCCAGGCACGTCCGGGATCCGATCGACCTGGCCAAAGGGACCGCGAGCTTCGCCGCCGCGCCTGCGGCCCGCCTTCCCATCGTCGGGCAGATCATGGAACCCGGACGCGCGTTCCATCCGCCCACGACCTCGGTGACCGTCCAGGCGATCTACGACGCCCAGTCGATTGCGCTTCTCGTTCGTTGGCACGACATGAGCGCGGAGAAAACGGGGCAGAACGGGCCGTCGCTTCCGGTGCCTCCCGAGGAGGAGGAAAATGCCGCGCCGGGAGGGTCCCAGCCGGCCGGAACGAGCCCGTTCGGGGAGGCGGAGGCGGCGCCAGAAGGGGCCCCGCAGGCCGAACAGGACCCCTTCGCCGAAGGAGCGGCGCCCTCGCAGGCATCCGAGTTCTCCGACGCCGTCCTGGTCCAGATCCCGTCGGAAGCGCCGGTGGACGCCCGCAAGCCCTACTTCATCTTCGGCGACGCGCAGAGCTCGGTGGACCTCTGGTTCTTCGATCTGGCCCGCGCCGATCCTCTGCAGTTCACCGGCCGGGGAAGCGCGGACATCGCGCCCAACGACACGGGAGATGTCACCGGGGTGGCGAGCTACGACCGGGGCGAATGGTCGGTCATTTTCAAGCGGCCCCTTCGCCCAGCATCGGCTGCGCCGTTCGCACCCGGGGAGTTCCTGCCGATCGCCTTCTCGGTCTGGGACGGGTTCTCGCGCGAGCGTGGCAACCGGCGCGGTCTCACGCAGTGGTACTCGGTGTACCTCGAACCGCAAGACGTCCCGTCGGCGATCGGTCCGATGATCAGGACGGCGCTCCTCATCCTCGCCATCGAGCTGGCCGTGGTCGGCTGGGTGCGATGGCGTTACGGCTCTCGCGCCCGCGGCGAGCTCGGCGAACCGCGTCAACCGACAGCCACCCACGCGTGAGCTGTCGCCGGAGGATCATGTACAAGAGCATCTACGTTCCCGTCGACAACTCGGACCACTCCAACCGCGCCGTCGTCTGCGCCCTCGCGCTGGGCAAAGAGTTTTCCGCGAAACTGGTCGGCTGCCATGTCTACGCGGCAAAGCTGCACGACTATCGCTTCAGGCAGATGGAGTACACCCTGCCCGAGGAGTACATCGATGAG
>JACDAO010000358.1 GCA_013695405.1 Acidobacteriota bacterium
CCTACGGGGTAAATGGGTCGCGCCTACGAGCCGCGCTTGCGAGCGGCGCCGCCGCCGGGGTCAGGGCGCTGCGCGCCCTGTTCCTGGCGCAGCAGCCCGAAATACCCCTGGCGGGCCCGGACGCGCACCGCCTTGAGGTCTGGTCGATTGAGGCGGACGTCGACCTTGCGCCAGGTGCCGTCAGTCGCCTGATTCGTAGAGACGTAGCCGATGAGGTATCGAGCGTTCACGTCAGCCAACACTTCCGCGTAGGCGTGGTCGATGTCCTGCCTGGACCCGGGGAAGAACGCCAGCCCGCCGGTCGACTCGGCCAACCGGGTCAGCCGCATCCGCTGCTCGAGTTTCTCGCGCGACCCCTGGTTGTCGAGAAAGCCGACCACGTAGACGGTGACGTCGGAGGCCTTGAGCGCGGTCAGCGCATCGGTGTACGACATCGTGCTGCGAGTGTCGCCGCCGTCGCTGTACACCACCAGGATCTTCTCGCCGTCCTGGGAGATGGTGCCATCCAGATAGACGCCGAGCGCGTCGTAGAGCGCGGTCCAGCCGTCCGGCTTGCGGTGGCGCAGACGCTCGACGAAGCGCGGGAAATCCTGCTGTCCGAAGCGGGCGACCCGGACCTCGGTGTCGAAGTCGACCAGGGTGATGTCCTCGGCGCGCTGCAGCAGGTTGCAGAACTTGACCGCCGCAGTCCGCGCCATCGGCAGGTCGGCCACCATGCTGCCCGAGGTGTCGAACAGCAGGCCGATGTGCAACGGTGGCCGCTCCTCGTCGCTGGCGCCCCCGGGCGCGAACAGCCGGACCTGCTGCGACCGGCCGTCCTCGAGCACCACGAAGTCGTCCGGGGTGAGCGCGGCAATCGGCTGGCCGGCCTTGTCGACCACGGCCACGCCGAGGCGCACGGTCTCGACTCCGGTCCTGAACACCTGTGCCTCGGCCGCGCCGGTGCCGAAGCACCCGAGCACGGCAGCCGCTGCCACGAGTCGCCGCATCGTTGTTGCCTCCGTCTGGCGCGGCCAGCATACACCGCACGAACCGCCGGGGCCCTGTCTGACGTCCCAAGGGTATACTTGTCGTTTGGCTTGCCGGTGGGCCGCCCCCAGCGACCTCACCGCCCTACACCCATGAAGTGCCTGGCCGTCTGTCAGAACGAACTCGTGATGCGCACTCTGCACCAGGTGCTCAGCCCGGGTTTCGACGTCGAGTTCCTGGTCGAGAGCCGTCCCCTCGCTCGTCGCCTCAACGAGGACGGCTTGCGGGCCACGGCCATGGACTGCACACGCTGCGACTCCTACCTGAAGGTAGACCTGTCGCCGAGCACCTGCGTGATCATCGAGGACACCGGCCGGCGTAACCTCAAGCGGCTGATCAGCGCGATCCGTGATGCCGGGGGCACCCTGACCTACGTCGTCTCGACCGGGTCGACCACCCGGCGGGCCGACGAGGTCAAGGCGGCCTTCCCCGACCTGTCGACCCTGACCCTGGCCGAGCTGGTCTCGCCGCAGTTGCACGCCGAGCTCGAACGTAGCGTGACCCGGGCCCGGGTGCTCCAGTACCAACGCTACTTCGCCGACGCCGACCGGGTGCTGATCCTGCTGCACAACGAGCCGGACCCCGACGCGCTGGCCAGCGGCCTGGCGTTGCGCAACCTGTTGCGCCGCACCAAGACGACGGCGATCATCGGCGCGGTCCACGGCGTCAGCCGTCCCGAGAATGTGCGGATGGCCAACCTGCTCGACATCCACGTCGAGAAGATTGACCCGCACCAGTTCGCCAGCTTCGACCGGATCGCCACCGTAGACGTGCAACCGCACTACTTCGGCGGCCACCTGCCGCACGTCGACCTGGTCGTCGATCATCATCCCGATCAACCGGGCTACACCGCGGTCTTCAAGGACATCCGCAGCGACTACGGCTCGACCAGCACGATCCTCACCGAGCACCTGCGGGCCACCGACATGAACGTCTCCGAGCGCGTCGCCACGGCGATGCTCTACGCGATCAAGTCGGACACGCTGTTCTTCGCCCGCCATACCAACCGGCAGGACCTGGACGCCTTCACGTACCTGTACCCGTTGGCCGACGCGGCGTTGATCCGCAAGATGGAAGGCGCCGACATCACCCTCGAGCGCCTGCAGACCGTGGTCAAGGGTCTCGGCGACAGCATGCTGCGCGGTGAGCTGTTCTTCGCCAGCCTCGGCCCGGTCGCGCGCGAGGACTTCATCACCTACACCGCCGACTTCTTCCTGCAACTGGAAGAAACCAAGTGGACCTTCGTCACCGGCGTCGTCAACGACGCGCTGGTGCTGTCGGTGCGCAATCTCGGGTACTCGCGCAACGCCGGCGAGTTCGTCCGCAAGTACTTCGGCGAGATCGGCAGCGCCGGCGGCCACCGCGCGATGGCCAAGGCGGTGGTGCCGCTCGAGGCCTTCACCGCCCGCTTCGGGGCCCGCACTCCGGGCGCCATCAACGCCGCGATCGCCGACCTGGCCGACCAGTTCATGCGCGACACCAACGGCATCAAGAAGGACGGTCAGCCGGCGCTGGCGACGCAGGCGTGACACCGCTGACGGTCCGACATCATCCCAGCGCCTGATCGACGT
>JACDAO010000365.1 GCA_013695405.1 Acidobacteriota bacterium
GCGTCGATAGCCGTCGTCTCGGCGACGTGTTGCGCCAGGCTGCCGAGTCCGTGCCCGTGCCACTGCACCACGCCGATACGCCTCATGTTGCCGCGCAGGAGTTGCGTGCGGCGCTCGCCGCCGGGTGGCTCGAGGGCGTCGGTGACGCCCTGCGCCAGGTGAGCGGGGACGGGCATTTCGGCGGTGCGGTGGGCACGTTGCGACCGGTTGCCGGACCGCAGCCGCGCCTGCCGTGGCCCGATGCCCGAGGTGCCGTGCTGGGCGCCGTGCTGGGCGAAGGCGCCTCCGTTCCTGGTGCGGTGCTCGGCGAGACGTTCGACGAGAGTGCGATCAAGCAGGCGCTGGAATCGGCGCGGCTGGACTACCTGTACGAGCCGAGCTGGCCCCGTCTGGTGGACCGGGTCTCGTCGTTGCTGGAAGCGGGCAAGCTCGTCGCCTGGTTCCAGGGTCGCGGGGAGTTTGGCGACATCGGCCAGGGAAACCGTGCCATTCTCGCCGACCCCTCGAACCGCTATTGCCGGGACAACGTCAATCAATACCTGCGGAGACGGCCGGTGACGGACACGTTGCCCGTGATGGTGCACCAGAGCCGCGCCCGCGCCCTCATGGGGCAGGACTCACCCGCCGATGGTTACCCCGTGAGGACCGCGATCGTGCCCGCCCACGCCGCGGCCTTCCAGGGCGCCACGGACAGCCGGGGAGAAATCGACCTGATCTGCTGCGACGAGCAGTCCGCCCCGGCGTGCAGCGACGTGCTCACGGCGCATGCCGGCCGCACGGGCATACCCGGACTGGTGGTGCTGCCGCTCGAGGCACCAGGGCGGCCCGTCGCGGTCACGCCATTGGACGCGCTGGCCGTGATGTTCACCACGCCGGTGGACGCGTTGGTCATCGGTCGGTTTCTGCTGATGAAAGATTACTGGCTCCTCCGCTCCGGCACGGCCAAGTGATGCGGGTCCTTCACGTGCTGCATCACGCCTATCATCAGCCGTGCGGTTACCGCACCCGAACGCAGTACATCCTCCGCCATCAGCAGGCGCTCGGAATCGACGTCGCAGTCGTCACGTCGTCCAACGACGAGCACATCGACGAAACCGCAGGCCCGCTGGAAGGGTGGGACGTCGCACGCACGCCCGACTACGCCGGGGCTGCCCTGCCCTTCGTCCGAGAAGCACGCATGATGCGGTTGTTGAGGGCCACGGTCGCGAGCGCCATCGCCCGGCACCGACCCGACGTGGTGCACGCGCACTCGCCGGTGCTGGTCGCCGCCCCGGCTCTCTCCGCCGCACGTGCCGCCGGACTGCCCATGCTGTATGAAATTCGCGACTTGTGGGAAAACGCGTCCGTCGACCATGGCAAGTTCTCGACCGCGTCGATCCGCTATCGCCTCGCGCGTCGCTTCGACACGTTCGTGATGCGCAGGGCCGCGGCCGTCATCACCATCAGCGAGAGTCTTCGCCAGAACGTCATCGACAGGCAGATAGCGACGGTCGTTTCTGTCGTGCCCAACGGCGTCGACCCACAGCAGTTCAGGCCGGTGCCCACCTCAGATTCCGTCAAGGCACGATGGGGGCTGGAAGGCAAGCGGGTGCTGGCGTACGTCGGCACGTTCCAACCCTACGAGGGGCTCGATGCCCTTCTTTCCGCCGTCCCGATGCTTGCCGACCGCGTCAGCGGCGTCCACGTGCTGATCGTCGGGCACGGACCGCAGGACGAGCGCCTGAGGCGGATGGTCCGCGAACACGGCCTCGCCTCGGTGGTCACGATGGCGGGACGCCTGCCCCACACAGAAGTGCACACCGCGTACGCAGCGGCCGACGCACTCATCTATCCGAGGGCGTCCACCCGTACGACCGAACTGACCACCCCGCTCAAGCCGCTCGAAGCCATGGCGATGGGCAAGTGCGTCATCGTGAGCGACGTGAAGGCGCTCCGGGAACTCGTCGTCGACGGCGTCACGGGACTTTCCTATCGCGCAGGTGACAGGGGCGCGTTGATCGAGGTCTGCGCGCGAGCGCTCGAGGATGATGCACTCAGGGAGCGGGTCGGCACTGCCGGGCGGACCTGGGTCCTGCGCGAGCGCCCGTGGTCGAAGGTCGTCGCGAGGTACGCGGACATCTACCGGTCGGCTACGTCACGCTGACGCCATGGCCAGCCAGTTCGACGTTCAGCAGAGCGCCATGCGATCGGAACCTGAGGCCCGCCCGCCAAAGGCGACCAGCCCTGCCGTCAGACGAGTCCTGATGTTGTGCTATTTCTACCCACCGCTCCGTTCGGCCGGGACTTACCGGAGCCTGGCCTTCTCGGTGGGTTTGCGGAAACTGGGCTGGGCACCCACCGTGCTCACGGTGTCTCGCCACCGCAACAGGCACGAACCACTGGGCGCGCCGATACCCACCGGTGTGCCAATCGTCCGGTCGTACGAGGCCAATCTGCACGGCCTCGTGGAATGGTTGCAGGGCGTGACCAATCGCGTCGCGAGATGGTTCGGCCGGGAGCTGCCGTCGCACTTCTTCCGGGATCGCCTGTGTATCCCTGACCCTCAGATTGCATGGATCAGCTG
>JACDAO010000377.1 GCA_013695405.1 Acidobacteriota bacterium
GGACAACACGGCGGCGAGCGCGGCAGCGCCCGCCATGACGGAACGACGCATCGGTGACCCCCGCGGCCACTCTACACCACGCCCCCGTCGACGCCTGGTCGATAGAATGGGCGGCATGCCTCGCGCCTGCGCCAGCCTCCTGGCTGTGCTCCTACTCACGATCCCGGCGCTCGCGACTGTGCGCGCGCAGTTCGACACGCAGGCCTGGCTGGTACCCACCGAGCCACTGCGGATCGCCGGGCCGGTGCACTACGTCGGCACGCGAGAGCTGGCGGCCTACCTGATCGCCACGCCCGCGGGGCACATCCTGATCGACGGCGCGCTGCCGGCCTCGGCAGGCGACCTCGAGCGGTCAATCGTGGCGCTCGGCTTCAGGCTCGAGGACGTGAAGGTCCTGCTGACGACGCAGGCGCACTTCGATCATGTGGGCACGCTGGCGCAGCTCAAGGCCCGGACCAGGGGCCGGCTGCTGGTGATGGACGGCGATCAGACCCTCCTCGCCAGCGGTGGCGCCACGGACTACCTGTTTGCCACAACCCCCGGCGCGCACTTCCCGCCGGTGACAGCCGACGAGGTGATTCACGACGGGCACCGCGTGACGCTCGGCGGCGTGTCGCTGCAGGCCCACCTGACGCCCGGCCACACGCCGGGGACCACGACCTGGACGACCACCATCGCCGACCACGGCAAGGCCTACCGTGTCGTGTTTACCGGCAGCACCGGCGTCAACAGCGGCACCCGCTTCGTGAAGGACCCGTCGTACCCGGGCATCCTGCAGGACTACCGCAAGGCGTTCCGGGTGCTCGAGTCGCTGCAGCCGGACATCTTCCTCGCCGCGCACTCTGGCCAGTTCGACCTAGCCGGCAAGCGCGCGCGAGCCGCCACCGAGGGCGCCACCGCGTTCGTCGATCCGGACGGCTACCGGCGTGCGCTGGCAACCTCGAAAGCGACCTTCGAGCGTCTGGTCGACGCGGAGCGCTGACACAGGATCTCCTGCGTCAGCGCCGCCGTGCCGCAGCGGGCCTACGTCGTTCGCTCGAGCGCGAGAAACAGCGTGGCCTGTTCGCGATGGACCAGCAGCAGCGCCGGCCGTTCGCCTGCCCGCAGCAGGGATCGCAGCGCTGCCACGCCCTGCACCGCCGTGCCGTCGACTTCCGCGATCACGTCGCCCTCACGCAGGCCCGCCGATGCGGCTCGTCCCGACGGATCGACGCTGGCCACCATCACGCCACGACCGGCCGCGACGCCGAGCGCCCGCGCCTGTTCCGGCCCGATCGGCTGCACGCCCATGCCGTAACCGGTCGACTCGCCCCGCGGTCCGTCTGGGGCCGCGTCAGGGTCTGCTGACGGATCAGCCGCGGCTGCCTTCAACTCCGCCACCGTCACCGCCAGCGTCTTCTCGGCGCCGTCGCGCGCCACCGTCACGTCCAGGCGGCCGCCCGGCTGCACCTGCGCCACCCGGTTGCGCACGTCATTGGCATCGGTCACCGGCGAGCCCTGCACCGCCGTGATGACGTCGCCGCGGCGGACTCCGGCCCTGGCTGCCGGGCTGTCCGGTTGCACCCCGTTGACCAATGCCCCGCGCCGTGTCTGCAGGCCGAGGCTGCGCGCCAGGTCGGCGGTCACCGGCTGGATCGTGACGCCGAGCATGCCGCGCCGGACCTCGCCGTTTTCGATCAGCTGGGTCATGACGTTGCGCGCCATGTTCGCCGGGATCGAAAAGCCGATCCCGATGTTGCCGCCGGAAGGCGACAGGATCTGCGAGTTGATGCCGATCAACTCGCCGCGGGTGCTGACCAGCGCGCCGCCCGAGTTGCCCTGGTTGATCGGCGCGTCCGTCTGGATGAAGTCCTCGAAGCTGGTGCCGCCGGTGGCGCGGCCCTTGGCGCTGACGATGCCCATCGTCACGGTCTGGCCGACGCCGAGCGGATTGCCGACCGCGAGGACGACATCGCCGACCGCCACCGCTGTGGAATCGCCGAGCACCAGCGTCTGCAGCTTGGTGCCCGCCACCTTCAGCACCGCCAGGTCGCTCGCCGAATCCGATCCAACCACGTCCGCCTTGAAGGTGCGGCCGTCGGTCAGTTCGACGGTCACCGTCTCTGCGCCGTCGATGACGTGATGATTGGTCAGGATGTAGCCGTCGGCGCGCACGATCACGCCAGAGCCGAGCCCGCCGACCCGCGGCAAGCGCTGACGTCGGGCGGGACCCTGCCCGTCGCCAAAGAAGTCGCGCAGCGAAGGCTGCTGGCTGATCTGCCGTGCCCGGCCTTCCGACCGTATGGTCACGACCGCGGGTGCGACTGCCTCGACCACCGCGGCATACGACTGACTGGCCGGGCCAACCGCGCGGGTGATGTCCTCGGCGGTGCGGCGGACCGTGGCAGCGGCCGGCACGTCGGCCGCGGGACCGGCCGTGTACCCGAGCAGCGCCCCGGTGAGCAGCATCGCGCCCGCGGCGCCCGCCTTGCCGACCGGATGCCGCCAGGCCCTGGCGCCGGGTTGCTCTGTGTGCGTCTGCATGGTGCGCTCCTGTCTGATTTCTGATGTCCGGCAGGGCGTTTGCCCCACCTCTACATACAAGACCTTACGCACCGGCGATTACCGGGACCTGTCAGTTTGATTACATCGCTGACATCTGCGAGTTGACGATTGGCAGGCGCACCTCCAGTCGGGCCCCGCCTCCGGCTGGGGACTGCGCTGCCACGCGCCCGCCGTGGGCCTCGACGATCGCCTTGACCAGGCTGAGGCCGAGGCCGAGCCCACGCGTGGTACGGCTGCGATCGCCGCGGTACAGCCGCTCCCAGATGCGGGGCAGGTCGTCGGCCGAGATGCCCGGCCCGGTGTCTGTCACCGTGACCACCGCCTCGTCACCCTTGCGGACCGCCGCAATCGTGACCCGTCCGCCCGCCGGCGTGTACTTGACGGCGTTGTCGACCAGGTTGGCCAGTACCTGTCGCACCCGGGTGCGATCGACGGTCACCACCGGCGCGTGCTCGACCTCGAGGACGATCGCCAGGCCGCGTTCCTCGGCGGCATCCTCGTAGAGGTCACGGGTCTGCCGCGCCAGGTCGCCGAGGTCGAGCGCTTCACGCCGCAGCGTCATCGTGCCGGTCTCGGCCTCGGAGATGTCCATCAGCGCGTGCAGCATCGCCACGACGCGATCCGATTCCTCGATGCAGTGCACCAGCGCGTCGCGCTGCTGCGACGGCTGATCGGAGGCCAGCGCTGCCTCGGCGACGCCGCGCAGCCGCGTCAGCGGCGTCCGCAGATCGTGCGCGACGTTGTCGAGCGCGCCGCGCATGCCGGTGACCACGGCGTCGATCCGCTCGAGCATCGCGTTGACCAGCGTGCCGAGTTCCCCGAGCGCGTCGTCGGAAGGCGGCGGCGGCACGCGCAGATCGGTCCGCCCAGTCTGGACGATGCCACGGACGGTGTCGGCCAGCGTGCGCACCGGTCGCAACGCCGACGCGGTGAGCACGGCGCCACCGGCCAGGCCAATCAGCACGATCGAGCCGACGTCGATCAGCAGGACCCGGCGGAACCGGCGCAGCAGCTCGGCGCGCCGTTCGGTGCTCTTGCCGACCTGCAGCAGGGTGCCGTCGCGCAATTGCATCGAGGCGACCTCGAGTTCGTCGCCGGCGGTCCCGGTGCGCAACGTGGCCCAGGTCTGCTCGCCGCGCAGGCTCGGGGTGGCCAACTGCGACAGATCGAAGTGACGCCACTGATCAGGCATGGTGAAGAAGATCACGTCGCGCCGCGCGCCAATCGTCCGGACGAACAACGGTCCCGGCGTCGTGGCGACCTGCGCGGTCTCGATCTCGCGTGCCAGCCCGGACACGCCGCCACGCGCATAGGCGTCGGCAAACTGCAGCAGCGTGGTCTCGATCGTGTCGCGGTCGTACTGCCGCAGCGACGCCGCCAGCAGCACGTAGGTGAGGGCGACCAGGGCGCAGGCGCTGGCCACGAACACCACGGCGTACCACAGCGCCAGCCGGAAGCCGAGCGTGTGGCGCAGGCGATCACTCCAGCTTGAGGACATAGCCGATACCGCGCACCGTGTGAATCAGCTTGCGATCGAAGCCGCGGTCGATCTTGTCGCGCAGGCGGAAGACCAGCACGTCGACGACATTGGTGCCGGGATCGAAGCTGTAGTCCCAGACGTGCGAAAGGATCATCGTCTTGGAGACGATCCGGCCGGCGTTGCGCATCAGGTACTCGAGCAGGGTGAACTCGCGCGGGCGCAGTGGCTCGAGCTCGCGTCCGTCGCGGCTGGCGGTCCGGGTCATCAGGTCGAGCCTCAGGTCGCCGACGGCGAGGTGCGTGGCAATGGGTGCCTGGGTCGCCCGGCGGATCAGCGCCTGCACGCGGGCCAGCAGTTCGGGAAAGGCAAACGGCTTGGTCAGGTAGTCGTCGCCGCCGGTGGCCAGGCCGGCGACCCGGTCATCGACGGTGTGGCGTGCGCTCAGGATCAGGACCGGCGTGGTGGCACCCTGCTGGCGCATCCGCTGGATCACGGTCAGGCCGTCCAGGTGCGGCAGCATCAGGTCGACGATGGCCACGTCGTGCGGGCCGGTCACAGCGAGCTCGAGGCCGACCTCGCCATCGGCCGCATGATCGACCACGAAGCCCGCCTGCCGCAGGCCAGTCGCCACGAACTCGGCGATCGTCGCGTCGTCTTCCACCAGCAGGACTCGCATGCATCCGCGGCACATCGACCGTGACGGGCCTTTCGCCAGCGTATCCCAGCGGCCGACGTCGCGGATCGCTCGCGCCGCGGGCGGCCCGTGATTCCTGAAACTTTTCCCGCCCAGGCGGGTATGTCCCTTACATGTCCGCCGTCGGGCACCCAGTCGGACCGCCCGACGCAGGCGCCTTCGAGGCATTCGTCCGTGAGTACCAGGACATGGTGTACGCCGTGGCGCTGCGTCTGCTGGCGCGCCCGGCGGATGCCGAGGACGTGGCGCAGACCGTGTTCCTGCTGGCGTACGAACGGTTCGCGTCGCTGCACGGGCATCCGACCGTCGCCGGGTGGCTGAAGACCGTGGCGACCAACCAGAGCCTCAAGCACCTGACGCGTTATCGATCAAGGTGGCGGTTGTTCAGCGAGATGGGCAGCAGTGGCGACGACTGGCGTTCGTTCGACGCCCGCGCAGCGCCCGACGACCCGAGTGCGGCGATCGACGAGGCACAGCGGCAGGCACGGCTCGAGCAGGCGCTGGCCAGATTGCCCGACGCGCAACGCGTGCCCCTGGTGTTGTTCCACTTCGAGCAGTTCAGCTACGACGAGATTGCATCGCGGCTGGCGCTGCCGGTCGGCACCGTGAAGACCCACATCCACCGGGGCCGGCGCGAGTTGAGGACGTGGCTGTCATGACCGTCGACGAGGACGATCTCGAGCGCGTGGTGGGTGAGGCCCTGCGGGCGCTGCCGGTGGCACGGGCGCCGGCGACGCTGC
>JACDAO010000134.1 GCA_013695405.1 Acidobacteriota bacterium
TTGTCGTTGCGCCGCAGACCTGTCACGGTGAACGGCTTGGTGCTGGTCCCGAAGTCGGCGTTGACAACGAGATAGAACTTGCCCGCCCGGGCGACGGTTGACGGTTCTCGCAGCGTCGGATCCGTACGACGCTCGATCACGGTTCCGCGCGCAGCCCCGTGATCCAGCTTGACGAACGTCAACGAAGGCAGAGGCGCGAACGTGACGACCACCAAACGGCCCTTGTCGAGCAGCAAACCATCCCCGTACAGCGGCTCCGCCAGGGCGATCTCGTGGATCTCGAGCTCGCGAATCACGTGGCCGTCTGGTGCCGTCCGGGCCAGGTCAATGCGGAAGAGCTTGCCGGTGTTGGCAGCCGACTGCACGACAATGAGCGACTGACCGCCATTGATCGCGACGATGCCATTGAGGTTGAAGTCACCGTACATCCACTCGATCGGCGAGCCGGGGCCATCCATCGGGATCGGTTCCGGCCCGTCCGCGGTGCCCCCGCCCACTGCGGTCTCGACCTGTGCCGCTGTGAGATGCCACAAGACGGGCAGGAACGAGTCGGTGATGAAGACATCCCCTGTCTTCGTGACGACGAGGTCGTTGAGCATGCCCGCGCCGAAGTCGTCGAACCTGGCGAGGAGCTGCCTGCTCGCGATGTCGTATACCGAGACGCGGCCAGAAAACCCGCCCGCGACGTACAGCATCCCGTCGAACACCTTCAGCCCGACCGCCTCTCCGCCGGGCTCACCCTCGATGAACACCTCGACTGTCTCGTCGTCGAGCGTGCCTCGATAGATCGTGCCGCCCGCGGGAGCGCCGAAACCGGTGGCGCCGACGAAGAAGGCCCCGGTTCGCTTGTCGAACGCGACGCCCTCGGGGTTTCCGTAGTCCGAGGGCTCGAGCGTGTAGACCTTGACCTCGCCGGTACGATCGCCGTGGTCCTGGGCCGCGGCCGGTCCTCCTGCGGCAAGGGCACCGGCGGCGAGCGTGAGCAGCAAGAGCCGCACGGTTTTCTGTGTGTCGTTGATTCGCATGATGTCGTCCTCGATAGGTGGCGGAGTAGAAGCGGCACTCGATGGTGCACACCTGGCGACGGGCCACTCCCCGGGTATGCCGTGCCTCTACCGTCCTTGACTTGATGACTCTCGATCTCACACCGATCACGCCCGCTGACTGATTAGGCGTGAACGGTCGTCCGGGGCTATCACCGCTGTCGGGTTTCTGTAACAATCGCGTCCAGGCCATGGACGCAGGCGGGCATGGGCGACGGCGCACGGAAGGCGAAGCTGCCCCAGGCGAAGTGACGGCGATCCTTCGTGCCTGGAGCGAGGGTGACCAGAGCGCGCTCGACCGATTGACGCCGATCGTGTACGAGGAACTCCACCGCCTCGCGCGGCAGTACATGAAGCGAGAGCGCCCGGAACACAGCCTGCAGGCCTCAGCGCTCGTCAACGAGGCATACCTGCGCCTGGTCGACAGCACGCGCGTGCGATGGCAGAACCGCGCGCACTTTCTGGCGATTGCTGCGCAGTTGATGCGTCGGATCCTCGTGGACCACGCGCGGCGACGCAATCTGAAACGCGGCGGCCGGGTGCCGCACGTGTCGCTGGAGGACACCGCCCCGGTGAGCGCCGCGGTGGGCGCCGACCTCGTGGCGCTCGACGACGCGCTGACGGCGCTCGGGCAGCTTGACCAACGAAAGTCACAGGTGGTCGAGATGCGGTTTTTCGGCGGGCTCACCGTCGAAGAAGCGGCCGCCGTCCTCGAGCTCTCGCCCGTCACGGTGATGCGTGACTGGCGGACCGCGAAGGCGTGGCTGTACCGTGAGCTCACCGCGGTGAAGGGCGATGGACCCTGAACGGTGGCGGCAGGTCGAGCGGCTGCTCGAGGCGGTGCAGGAACGCCCGTCGGACGAGTGGGACGCGTTCCTGCGTGACGCGTGCGTCAACGACGATGCGCTCGAGCGCGAGACGCGCTCACTGCTGACTGCGCAACAACGATTGGGGGACTTCCTCGAGTCGTCGGCACTCGACGTGACTGCGAGGGCCCTGGCGAGCGAGCAGCTCAGTCACGCGCGGAACAGCACCGAGGCGTTGATTGGGCAAACGGTCTCTCACTATCGCATCGTTGAACAGCTCGGCGCCGGCGGGATGGGCGTCGTCTACACGGCACGGGATATTCGACTGCAGCGGTTTGTCGCGCTGAAATTCCTGTCAGATGACGCGACCCGTGACAGTGGTGCTCTGAACCGCCTGCAGCGCGAGGCCCGCGCCATTTCGGCGTTGAATCATCCGAACATCTGCACGATTCACGATATCGGCGAGCACGACGGCCGTTTCTTCATCGTGATGGAACACCTGGATGGCGAGACGCTGCGTCAACGCCTGTCCAGGGGACGCCTGGACCCCGCCCCGCTGCTGGCGTTAGGGATCGAGATCGCGGACGGCCTGGATGCCGCCCACACCGCGGGCATCGTTCACCGCGACATCAAGCCTGGCAATGTCTTCATCACGCGCGGCAATCACGCCAAGATCCTCGACTTTGGCCTGGCACAGTCCAATTCGGCGGACCGCTCCGAGGACCCGTTGACAGCCGCCGGACTCGTGTGGGGCACGGCCGACTACATGTCGCCCGAGCAGGCGGGCGGACGGCCGCTGGATGCGCGCGCGGACCTGTTCTCGCTTGGCATCGTGCTGCATGAGATGGCCACTGGCGCGCGTCCGGTGGCGGGTGCGCGCGCGGGCGTGGACGTCCCTCCGGCGCTGGGTCGGCTCATCGGCAGGTGCCTCGAGCAGGATCGTGAGCGGCGCATCATGCGGGCTGCTGATGTCCGCGCCGAGCTCCAGCGCCTCACGCGAGACGCCGAGTCCGGCGCGGTGGTGCGTTCCGCCCGATCTCGCCGAGCCGGTTGGACGCTACTTGGTGCTGCTGTCGCGGCGCTGGCCGCGATGGCCGCGGGCTCGATGTACCCGCGTCCCACGCCGAGGTTGACCGAGACGGACACCGTGGTGGTGGCTGATTTCACCAACGCCACGGGCGAACCGGTCTTCGACGAGATGCTGCGGCAGGGCCTTGCAGTGCAACTGAGACAATCACCCTTTCTCAGACTGGCCTCGGACCGGCGAATCCAGCAGCACCTGCGCCTGATGGGTCAGCCTGCGGACACGCCGCTGACGCCGATGCTTGCGAGGGAACTGTGCGAGCGGAATGGCAGCGAGGTGGTGATCGACGGATCGATCGCGAGGCTGGGGACCCGGTACGTGCTGGGACTGCAGGCCAGGCACTGCGCCACCGGCGCGGTCATCGATGACGAGCAGGCGCAGGCGGCCACCAAAGAGGACGTGCTGGATGCCTTGAGTGGCTTGGCGACGCGCTTCAGAACTCGAGTCGGTGAATCCCTGGCCTCGGTCGATCGGCATTCCACTCCGCTCGCCGAGGCCACCACATCGTCATTGGAGGCGCTCAAAGCGTACAGCACGGGCCGAAAACTGAACTTCTCAGTGGGCCCTGCCGCATCTGCCCCGTTGCTCGAGCGTGCGGTCGCGCTCGATCCCGAGTTCGCCATGGCCCATGCGTCGCTCGGGATCACGTACAGCAACCTCGGAGAGTCTGTCCGGTCGATGGAGAGCACGACCCGGGCCTACCAGCTGCGGGACCGTGCCGGTGACCGGGAGCGATTCTTCATCGCCACCATGTACGACCGGCAGGTGACAGGGAATCTGGAACGTGAGCGACAGACGTTGGAGGCGTGGGCACAGACGTATCCTCGCGATCCCGACCCGCACGGCCTTGCGGCAGGTTTCGCGCTGACAGGCACGGGCCAGTACCGCCGTGCGATTGATGCTGCTGAAAAGGCAATCAGTCTCGATCCCGACCTGGCTCCTGCGTATCCAAGCCTTGCGTTCAGCCATCTCTACCTCGATCGCCTGAGCGACGCCGAGGTCACCATCCAG
>JACDAO010000395.1 GCA_013695405.1 Acidobacteriota bacterium
GTGCTGGAGCGATTGGTGGTGGAGCTGTGCGGGCCTGCGCGGAGGGCGGCAGGCCCGGCCGCAGGCGCGAGGCGCGCCGAACTGTCGTCGCCGGCTGTGCCGCCACGGGCTGGGTCGCCGCGGACTATGCTGCCGCGGACAGGGCGTTGAGGCGTAGCGCGATCCGCGACTTGTAGCGCGACGCGGTGTTGTCGTGGATGATGCCCTTCTTGGCCATCTTGTCGATCAGCGAGACGGTCTCGTTCAGGTTGGACTGGGCTGCCGGGGCGTCGCCTGCGGTCAGGGCCTTGCGCAGGCTCTTGAGCACGGAACGAAGACGAGTCCGCGCCTGACGGTTCCGCTCACGATTGGCCAGAGACTGCTTGTGCGCCTTCAGCGCCGACTGGTGACTTGCCACGACACAACCCCGTTTGCTGACGCGCTTGATGGTGGCTCGGCGGACCGCGAGGACCCGTCGACGTGTCGGGCGCGCGTGCCACCCGACGGCCACAAACACCGGAGTATAGCATGGGCTCAGGACTCGGGACTCACGTAGGCGCCGGACTTGTCCGGCGCACTGCTGCGCCTCGTCCGCGCGCACGGCCGGTCGGACAAGTCCGACCGCTACGGCAGGGGATGTCTCAGTTACGGCAGGGGATGTCTCAGTCCCGCCCGCGGAGGCGGCGCAGTTCCCGGCGCTCCCGCTTGTCCGGTGCGACCACCGGTCCCTTCGGCCGGGTGTCGCGCAGCAGTTGCTGGAAGGCCTGTTCCTCGGCGGTCGGCGGCGGGGTGACGTCCTCGAACAGCAGCACGCGGGCCTCGGCCTTTGGCAGATGCTGTTCCGAGGTCGCCCGCACCCGCACCACCTGCTTGCGCCCGAGGGGCCGGCTCAGGGTCACCGCGTCGCCGGGCCGGACCTCGCGGTTTTGTTTCGGCTTCTCGCCGTTGACCTCGACCTTGCCGCCCTTGATCGCCCGCTGCGCTTCCGAACGGGTCTTGCACAAGCAGGCGACGTCGAGCCAGACGTCGAGCCGTTGCGGGCGGTCGGACACGGGGGAGTCGGGCACCAGTACCATCCTAGAGCCAATCAGGCCGACGGCTGCAGGGCGCGCGAGCCTTTCTGATACCTTTCGCCCATGGGGTTCCTGCTGCACTGGGCGATCGTGGCCTGCGCGCTGTGGGTGGCGACGGTGATGGTCGACGGCGTGGTGGTGCGCTCGGTGCCGACGCTCCTGATCGCGGCGCTCGTGCTCGGGCTGGTCAACGCGCTGGTCCGGCCGGTGCTGACGCTGGTGACGCTGCCGCTGACGATCATCACGCTCGGCCTGTTCTACCTGGTGGTCAACGGGCTGGCGTTCGGCTTGGCCGCGGCGGTGGTGCCGGGCTTCGAGGTCGCCGGGCTGGGGAGCGCGGTGCTCGGCGCCCTGCTGGTCGGCGTGGTCAGCTGGGTGCTCGGGGCCATCTTCAACCGGAGGTCGTGATGATCGGCGAGTTGTTCCGAAGCCTGGGACTCGGTGCCGCAGAGGACACGCGGCAGGACACGGAGACGGTCGCGCAGATTGCCAGCGGCCTGCAAGGGGTGCCGGCGGAGCGGGCGCGCTTCCTGGCCGCCTTCGCCTACCTGCTCGGGCGCGTCGCCTTCGCCGATCACGACGTGAGTCCGGAGGAACGGCAGACGATGGAGTCGTTCCTGGCGGGCCAGGGCGTGTCATCCGGACAGGCGGGCGAGGTGGTGAACCTGGCGGTGCGGGCCACCGGCAGCCACGGCGCGGCAGAGGACTACCAGATTGCCCGCGAGTTCGAGGCGATCGCCACCCGCGAGGAAAAGCTGCAGCTGTTGCGCGCGCTGTTCACGGTCTCGGCCGAGCACGGCATCACCACGCTCGAGGACAACGAAATCAGCCGCATCGCCAGGGTGTTGCGGCTGGAACGCGCCGATGTGTCGGCGCTGCGGATCGAGTTCCGCGACGCTCTGAACTCACGACAGCCGTCAACGCCTCGCACGGGCCAGGTCTGACCGGACCGTGCCCCGCGCGCTGGTTAGCGGACCACCTGATAGTCGCCGCTGGCCGGACGGGTATCGGTGAGTCGCCAGCGCGGCTGCCCGTCGACCAGTTCCAGCACCTTGTAGATCACCGTGCGGCCGAGCCGTGGGCCCGCCGCCAACAGGCTGTCGCTGCGCTGCGAGATCCGGCGGACGTACTCGCGGGTCTCCTTGAAGGGCGGCACCTGCTGGCCGTAGCGGTTGACCGCGCCAGGGCCGGCGTTGTAAGCCGCCAGCGCCAGCACCTCGTCGCCGAACTCTCGCAGCAGCGAGCCGAGGTAGGCGACCCCGCCGCGGATGTTCTGGGCCGGATCCCACGGGTTGTCGACGCCGAGATCGGCGGCCGTTGCGGGCATCAACTGCATCAGCCCCATCGCCCCCTTGACCGAGCGCGCCCGCGGATTGAAGCCGGACTCCTGGTGGATGACCGCGCGCACCAGTTCCGGCCGCACCCCGTGATTGGCCGAGGCCTCCTCGATCACGTCGTCGTACAACGCGACCACGTCGCGGGTCCGGGTGGTGACGCGGGTGGTGCGGATGCCCGAGGTGCGCACCACGTAAGCGCTGACCGCCGCCGTCAGCGGACGATCCGACAGCACCATCGTGCCGTCAGCCTCATGCCCGACGTAGATCTGCGCCTTGGCGGTCGTGGCGCCCAGGGCCAGCAGTCCCAGGGCGACGGCGAATACGGCGCGGACGGTCATGCCTCTCACAGCGGCATGACGAGGCAAGACTCGATCCCCGGCGGATGACGGTCGGCTGCGCGCGTTTTGCCCGGCAGATCGCAGGGATCGCCACCCGCACCTGCGCAGGGCGTCGCTGCGATGACAAAGGTGTCAGCGGCCCGGCTGGGCCAACGCCTCGCCGAGCGCTGCCGGCGCCTCGGACAGCAGCGCGTCGATCTGCTCGGGCCGCTTGCCGCCGGCTTCGGCAAAATCCGGACGCCCGCCGCCGCTGCCGCCGACGATCGGCCCGAGGCGCTTGACCAGATCGCCAGCGCGGACGCGGCTGGTCAGGTCGGGCGTCACCGCCACGACCAGCGAGACCTTGCCGTCGGCCGGGGCCACCAGCACGACGACACCCGAACCAATCGACGCCTTGATCTGGTCCGACAGCTCACGCAGGGCCGCGCGGTCGACGCCGTCGACGCGGCGGCTGACCAGGGTCACGCCGTCCACGACCCTGGTCTCGGCCATTGTCCCGTCCCCGCCGGCGCCGAGCGCGCCCTTGACGCGGGCTGCCTGCAGGTCGCGCGTCAGGCGCCTGATCTCGGCCTGCAACTTGGCGACGGCCTGCGCCGCGTCCGCCGGGGCGACGTGCAGTTCGGAGGACACCGCCTGCAGGTGCCGGCGCTCGTGCTGCAGCAGCGCGACGGCACCGTCTCCGGTCACAGCCTCGACACGCCGCACGCCGGCCGCGACTCCGCCCTCGCCGACGATCACGAACGGCCCGATGTCGCCGGTGGCCGCGCAATGCGTGCCGCCACACAGTTCCAGGCTGATGCCCGGGACGTCGACGACCCGCACCCGGTCGCCATACTTCTCGCCGAACAACGCCATCGCCCCGAGGGCCATCGCCTCGTCGGTGGCCTTGACCGTGGTCTGCACCGGCGCGTTCGCCATCACGTGCGTGTTGACGACGCGCTCGATGGCGGTGAGGTCGTCGGCGCTGATTGTCCCGGTGTGCACGAAGTCGAACCGAAGCCGGTCCGGCGCCACCAGCGATCCGGCCTGCTTGACGTGCGGTCCGAGGCGCTGCCGCAATGCCGCGTGCAGCAGGTGCGTGGCGGTGTGGTTGCGGCAGATCGACAGGCGGCGCGGCTCGTCGACCTGCGCGCGGACGACGTCGCCGGTCCGCAGCGAGCCGCCGCGCAGCGTGACGTGGTGGACGCGTGGGCCGGCGGTGGCCAGTCGCGACATCGCCTGCACCTCGGCGCGTGACGAGACGCCAATCAACAGGCCACTGTCCGACACCTGGCCGCCGCTCTCGACATAGAACGGCGTCCGGTCGAGCACCACGAAGCCGGTCGCGACAGCGTCGAGCGCCGGCACCTCGGAACGGTCGGCGTCGAACAGCGCGACCACCCGAGCCTGCGCGACGCACGTCTCACGGTAGCCGTCGAACTGGTCGCCGATGTCGTCGAGGGTGGATCGGGTGGCCTCGGACGACACCGTAAAACCCTGGATCTTCGCGATCTCGAACGAACTGCTGGCGCGCGCGCGGCTGCGCTGCGCCGCCATCGCGATGTCGAAACCGGCCCGGTCCACGCTCAGCTGCCGCTCGCTGGCGAGATCCTCGATGAAGTCCGCCGGCAGGCCGAGCGAGTCGTAGAGCCGGAACATCTCGTCGCCCGGCACCACCTTCGCCTCGGACGCGGCGGCACGATCGAGCACCTGTTCGAGGCGGTGCAGTCCGCCGGTCAGCACCGCGTCGAACCGTTCCTCCTCGGAGCGGATCACGCGGACCACGGCGTCGCGACTGGTGCGGAGCTCGGGGTAGGCGTCGCCCATCTCGCCGACCACCCGGTCGGCCAATTCGTGCATGAACGGCTGCATGATGCCGAGCTTCTTGCCGTGGCGCATCGCGCGCCGCATGATCTTGCGCAGCACGTAGCCGCGCCACTCGTTGCTCGGCATGACGCCGTCGGCGATCAGGAACGTACAGGCGCGCATGTGATCGGCGACCACCCGCATCGAGGTGCTCGCCGTCGCGTCCTCGCCATAGGGCCGGCCGCACATCGCCGCCACGTCCTGCAGCAGCGGCTGGAACAGGTCGGTGTCGTAGTTGCTCGGCACGCCCTGAGCCACGGCGGCAATCCGCTCCAGCCCCATCCCGGTGTCGATCGACGGCGC
Source organism: Acidobacteriota bacterium (assembly GCA_013695405.1). Classification (GTDB taxonomy): domain Bacteria; phylum Acidobacteriota; class Vicinamibacteria; order Vicinamibacterales; family Vicinamibacteraceae; genus Luteitalea. The sequence goes on from JACDAO010000395.1 coordinate 4,876, forward strand.
CGGCAGCGGCTGCAACGAGCCATCCGGCTGTCGATCGAACTCCATGAAGACGTTGTTCCAGATCTCCATCATCGAGCCGTCGTCCTGGATGACGTAGATCTCCGAGCAGCGACCGCACGGACCGGTCTCGCCCATCTGCCAGAAATTGTCGTCGGCGCCGAGCTCGCCGATGCGTGCCGCGGGCAGGTATTGCAGCCACAGGTCGTACGCCTCGGCGTCGCGCGGCACGAGGGCGTCGCCCATGAACACGGTGGCGTAGAGGCGGTCGGCGGGCAGACCCCAGCCGTCGGTCAGCAGCGACCAGGCCAGCGGGATGGCCTCGGGCTTGAAGTAGTCGCCGAAGGAGAAGTTGCCGAGCATCTCGAAGAACGTGTGATGCCGTGGCGACGGGCCGACGTTGTCCAGGTCGTTGTGCTTGCCGCTGACGCGCATGCACTTCTGCGACGAGGTGGCGCGGCGGTAGTCGCGGCGCTCCGTGCCGAGAAACACCTCCTTGAACTGGTTCATCCCGGCGTTGGTGAACAGCAGGGTCGGGTCGTCGCCGGGCACCAGCGGCGCACTGGCCACCGGCTTGTGACCGTGACCGGCAAAATAATCGAGGAAACTGCGGCGGATCTCGCGCGAACGCATGACGTCATATTGTAGCAACCGCGTCCCAGAGACCCTGCAGGACGTGCCGATTGCGCACCATTCGAGCGTTTCGCGGCTCCGCCGATTAACGCGACATGTCAACGGAACTTCGACCCAGGATACGGGCTCGCTGTCCGGAGCGATCGCGCCGAGTGTCGATGGGGGCGCCGCCCGTCGTGACAGCCTTGCCACCCCGTGGCGGGCCAGCACCCGAGGACGAGTTGATATGGTCGTTGCGCCGCACGCATGACGACGACGGGGCTGACGCTCACGCCTCGTATACCGACACGTCCCACGACGCGAGGGTCGCCACGTGCGTGCTGCGACCACACCCCCTCGGGATCGACCTGCGCGCCAGCGTCGGAAGGGAGACGATGTACACCAAGGTCCACCGAACACGCGAACGCGCGCTCGGCGAGGCCGACAGCCTGAAGAAGCGACTGGAGATGCGCGGCTGGCAGCAGCACCCCTGAAACAGCAGGGGGCGAGCGGAACGGCCAGATACCGGCCGTGACGCTCGCCCCCCCATCCGTTGAATCCGGCTGGGTCGGACGCAACAGCTCCGACGCTACGCCCGCGGACGACGACGGATTGCCACCCCCATGCCCGACAGCGCGAGGCCCAGCAGCGCCATGCTGGCCGGCTCGGGCACCGGCCTGGAGTCGGCGGTCACGAACACGGTCGCCGAGTAGGTCGACAGCACCGGCGTCTCGTCGTCCACCCGGGCAATCAACTGCGCCGGGCTGAACTGCGGGAACTGCGTGGTGAAGCTGACGCTGA
>JACDAO010000412.1 GCA_013695405.1 Acidobacteriota bacterium
TGACCCGCACGAGGTACTCGCCCGGCGCAAGGGCGCTCCCATGCGCGGTCTTCAGTGCACGGGTCCATGATGTCGCGACACGCAACCAGTTCTTTGAATGGGCTTTTTTATATCACAGCACTGAACGCTTGCCAGGAGAGGGGTCGTCTGGCGGTGGCTCCGCGGGCTGCCGGGCGTATTGGCGACGACACAGGCGCGTAAGACGCGCCGCCTACCGGGCCCGCGCGAGGTCGGCCACCACGTCATAGGTGAAGCGGACGAATCGGTGTAACTCGCCTTCGAGCAGCCGCTCCTGGTCGCTGTGGGCGCCGAACCCCTTGGCGCCGTCTTCGCTGTCGATGGCCGGACCGATGCCGTAGCACTGGATGCCCCTGGCGCGCAGGTACGCCATGTCGGTGGCGCCGGTGCTCATCGTCGGCAACGTGACCGTGTCGTAGTGCCTGGTCACAGCCGCCTCGATCGCCCGGAAGGCGTCCGAGGTGAGCGACGTGTCGCCACTCCCCGGGCGCACATCACGATCGGCCCATGCCACCTCCACTGCCGGGTCGTCGACCAGTGCACGGACTGCCTCGAGGAACGCGACGTGGTCGTCGTCCGGATGCATCCTGACGTCGAGCGTCGCCTTGGCCTCCGACGGGATGACGTTGATCCGGTAGCCGCCCTGAATGACGTTGGGCGAGATCGACGTCCGCAGCATCGAGGCGTGCCGCGGCTCGTGCTCGAGCAGATACTCGTCGGCAGCGGCGACCACCGTCGGATCAGGGCTGAGCAGGTTGCGATAGCGCGTCGCTTCCTCCGGCGACGACAACGCCGCCAGCCTGGTGAAATAGGTGCGGGTGGTGTCGTTGAGTCGCACCGGCGGCTTCCAGGCGGCAATCTTCGAGACCGCGTTCGCGAGGTGGACGACCGCGTTGGATCGCAATGGCACCGAGCCGTGCCCGGCGGTGCCACGAGCCGTCAGCTCGATGCCGCGCGGAATCTTCTCCAGCGTCTGCGTCGAGGCGAACCGGACGCGGCCGCCGACGCGTGAGACGTTGCCGCCCTCGGCCAGGCAATACTCGGCGTCGATGGTCGCGAAGTGCTTGCCGACCACGTGCTGGATGCCGACGCGGGTCGAGCCCTCCTCACCGGCCTCGGCCAGGAAGATGACGTCGCGATCGAGCGGCACCTGTTGCCGCTTCAACATCAGCATCGTCATCAGCGCGGCGGCGACGTTGTCCTTGTCGTCGACGCTGCCGCGTCCGTAGATGTAGCCCTCGGCACGCGTCGCGCTGAACGGCGGATGGGTCCACTTCTTCAGATCGACGTTGACCACGTCGGTGTGGCCGACGATCAGAACCGGACGCTTCTTGCCGCTGCCCCGGAGTCGCGCCACCACGTTCGGACGATTCGGCTCGAGCGCGAACACCTCGACCGGGATGCCCTCGGCGGCGAGCACGGAGGCGAGGTAGTCGGCGGCCGGCTTCTCGTTGCCCGGCGGGTCCGAGGTGTCGAACTTGAGCAGCGCCTGATAGTGGCGCAAGGTCTCCTGCTCGACCGCCGCCCAGTCGGGGAGGGGCGACTGGGGCGCGGCCGTTTGGCCGGCAGCAGGCTGCAGCCCTAGGGCGATAGTGACGACAAGCGCCGTCAGGAAGGTGGTCGGCCCGCGCATGGTGCGCATGCTAGCACCGCCGCTGATGGACGGGCGCCGCCCTCGATTGGCGGCATTTCGCCCGTCCACGCGAGGCTGAGACGGCGGCGCAGGGCGACGGTGGGATACATTTGCGGCGGATGCGCCTGCCCTGCTCGCTGCGTGTCGGCTGCATGGCCGCGCTCTGCGCGGGCGGCTGCGCGCCGCACACACCCGCCATCGCCACCGACCCGGCCGCCGCGTTGCAACAGCGCACGGGCGCGAACGCGCGAACCGAGCGGACCGCACCTGCCGACCTTCCCGCGGGTATCGTGGTCGACGATGGCTTGACCGCTGACGAGGCGGTGGCGGTGGCCTTGTGGAACAGCCCGGGTTTCCAGGTTAGCGTCAGCGACCTCGGCTTCGCGCGGGCCGATCTGCTCGAAGCCGGCCTGCTGACCAATCCGGTCCTGTCGCTACTGTTTCCGGTCGGACCCAAGCAACTCGAAGCGACATTGCGCTGGCCGATCGAGGTGCTGTGGGAGCGACCGCGACGCGTCGCGGCGGCCCGGCTGGCTCTCGACGTCGCGGCGCAGCGGTTGGTGCAGGCCGGCCTCGACCTGGTGGTCTCGGTCAGGCTGGCGTATACCGATCTCGCCCTGGCCGTAGACCGACAACAACTCGCCAGGGAGGCCGCGGCCCTGCTCACCCGGATCGACACCCTGATGCAATCGCGCTTGGCCACCGGCGACATCAGCGAGCTCGAGGCCCGCGCGGCCCGGATCGACGCCGCACGCGCCTCCCAGGACGCTGACCGTACCGCCTACGACATCGAGATCATGCGCGGGCGCCTGCGGCTGCTGCTCGGCCTACCAGTCGACAGCGGCACCGTGACCTTGGCGCCAGTGCCCGGCCCGGCGCCGTGTGCACCGGCGGTGACGCTGCTGCGTGACGCGCTGATAGCCCGGCCCGACGTGCGCGCGGCGGAACTCGCACTGCAGGGTGCCGCGGCGAGGCTTGGCTGGGAGCAGTCGCGGATCCTGACCCTGACGGCCGTGCTCGATGCGAACGGTCGTGGCGTGGACGGCTTCGAGGCCGGACCCGGCGTCGATGCGAGCCTGCCGATCTTCAATCGCAATCAGGGTGGCCGAGCGCGCGCCGCCGCGGAGTTGCAGCGCAGCGCCGCCGCGTACGCGCTGATTCAGCAGCAGGTCGCCGTGGAGATCAGGGAGGCCGGCGCGCAAGTGGCGCAAGCCACCGAATCGCGCGGGGCCTGGCGGGAGCGCATCATCGGGCCGCTGCAGGCCAACCTGGCCGACGCCGAGCGGTCGTTCGCCGAGGGCGAGACGTCCTATCTGTTCGTGCTCGAGAACAGCCGCCGGCTGACCGAAGCCCGCCTCAGAGAGCGTGAGCTGGAGGCCGACACGCAGCGCGCGCGTGCCCGAATCGAACGGGCCATCGGTCGCACCTGTGACGCACCACCGCTGGAGGTTGCGCGTGATCGTTGACCCTCGCGCCTGGACGCCGGTCGTCCTGTGCCTGCCGCTCGCAATCGTCGGGTGCGGCGGACCCGGTGCCGGCGCTCCCGCGAAGGCGTCCCCACCAGCAAGGGTCG
>JACDAO010000421.1 GCA_013695405.1 Acidobacteriota bacterium
CCGCGCGAGGCGACGGTAGGCCCGTCGGACCTCGGCGTCGGTGGCGTCTGGCCCGAGTCCCAGCAGGTCGTAGGGGGACATGCCTTACTTCTCGTCCACGACCTCGGCATCGATCACGTCCCCGTCGGCGGTGCCAGCAGCGCCCGGGCCACGGCCAGGCGAGGTCCCCGGCGCGTCGGCCTGGACCTGCCGGTACAGCGCCTCGGCGGCCTTGCTCTGTGCCTGCTGCAACTGCTCGGTGGCCGTGGCCAGCGCGGCCGCATCCTCACCCTCGAGTGCGGCACGTACCGCCGCGATGCCGGCGGTGACCGGTTCCTTGTCGGCGTCGGTCAGCTTGTCGCCGGCGTCGCCGAGCATCCGCTCGGCCTGGTAGGCGGTCTGCTCGGCCCGGTTGCGGACCTCGATCTGCTCGCGGCGCTTGCGATCGTCCTCGGCGTGCAGTTCGGCATCCTTCATCATCCGGTCCACTTCGTCCTTGTTCAGGCCGCTCGAGCCGGTGATGGTAATCTTCTGCTCCTTGCTGGTGGCCCGATCCTTGGCCGACACATTGACGACGCCGTTGGCGTCGATGTCGAACGTGACCTCGATCTGCGGCACGCCGCGCGGCGCCGGCGGCAGGCCATCGAGATGGAACTTGCCGAGGCTCTTGTTGTCACGGGCCATCTGCCGTTCACCCTGCAGCACGTGGACCTCGACGCTGGGCTGGCTGTCCGAGGCGGTCGAGAAGACCTCGCTCTTGCGGGTCGGGATGGTGGTGTTACGCGTGATCAGCGTGGTCAAGATGCCGCCGAGCGTCTCGATCCCGAGCGACAGCGGGGTCACGTCGAGCAGCAGCAAATCCTTGACCTCACCGGAGAGCACGCCGGCCTGGACCGCCGCGCCGATTGCCACGACTTCGTCCGGGTTGACGCTCTTGTTCGGTTCGCGCCCGAAGAAGTCCTTGACTAGCTGCTGCACCTTGGGCACGCGGGTGGATCCGCCGACCAGGACGACTTCGTCGATGGCTCCCGGCTCCAGCGCAGCGTCCTTGAGCGCCTGACGGGTCGGTCCCATCGCGCGCTGCAACAGGTCGTCGACCAGCGACTCGAACTTGGCGCGGCTCAACTGCAAGGAGAGGTGCTTGGCGCCCGACGCATCAGCGGTGATGAACGGCAGGCTGATGTCGGTCTGCATCGTGCTCGACAGCTCGATCTTGGCCTTCTCGGCGGCCTCGCGCAGCCGCTGCAGCGCCATCCGATCCTTGCTGAGATCGATGCCTTCCTGCTTCCTGAATTCCGCGATGATCCACTCGATGACGCGCTGATCGAGATTGTCGCCGCCGAGGTGGGTGTCGCCGTTGGTCGACTTGACTTCGACCACGCCCTCGCCCACTTCGAGGATCGACACGTCGAACGTGCCGCCGCCGAAGTCGAAGACCGCGATCGTCTTATCGCCCTTCTTGTCGAGGCCGTACGCGAGCGCGGCCGCGGTCGGCTCGTTGACGATGCGCTTGACCTCGAGCCCGGCGATCTGCCCGGCTTCGATGGTCGCCTGGCGCTGCGCGTCGTTGAAGTAGGCGGGCACCGTGATCACCGCCTGGGTGACCGGTTGACCGAGGTACTCCTCGGCGGCCTGCTTGAGTTTCTGCAGCACCATCGCCGAAACCTGCGGCGGCGCCCACTTCTGCCCGCCGGCGTCGATCCGCACGTCGTTGCCCTCGGGCACGACGTGGTACGGCACCAGCTTCATCTCCTCGCTGACCTCGTCGAAGCGCCGGCCCATGAAGCGCTTGATCGAGTAGACGGTGTTCTCGGCGTTGGTGGCGGCCTGGCGCTTGGCAACCTGTCCGACCAGCCGCTCGCCCGACTTCGTGAAGGCCACGACGGACGGTGTCAGGCGGCTGCCCTCCGGGTTGGTGATGACGGTGGGTTCTCCACCTTCCATGACGGCGACGACCGAATTCGTCGTGCCGAGGTCGATTCCAATGATCTTGCTCATGACGTCTGTCCCTCTGCGACAGCACGGCGGCTTCGGGCGACATCCCGCGCCTGCCTAATGACTAGAGCATCATAAAATCTTAGTGCGATGAAGTCAATCACACTCGCGGCCGTCGGCCTTGGGCTGTCGGGCGTCGGGCTTCGGGAGTCGGGCTGCGGCGTCGGCGTTGGCGCTCGCATTCGGTATCCACGGCATTCGGCGTTCGGCGTTCTTTGCCCCCCGCCCCATCCGTTGAGAGCCATGACGAGTCCTATACTGGTAGACGCCTGAAGCATCGGGAGGCGCGCCCCGCCTCCGCGCCGGCACCTGCCGGCGGAAAGGAACGGCATGGACCGCTGGAGTGGGTCGCGATCGCTGGTGCTGGCCGCGTCGCTCGTGGTACCGACAATCCTGGCGGCGCAGCCGACTGACCGAACCGAGGTGCCCAGCGAGCCCCCGCCGCACGTCGTGCGGATGGAGGGCGGCGCAGCGACGGCGACCCGCGATGGCTCGCCCGAGAGCCTCGAGGTCGGGGGGCCCCTGCTTTACGGCGACCGGCTGGACACCGGCGACGCGCTGCTGCAGGTGCTGTGGACCGATGGGACGAGAATCGGTCTCGACCGCGGCACCCGCCTCGACGTGCTCAGTCCGGACCTGCTGGCCCTGACCCTGGGACGCGCCGTGATCATCCGGCCGACCCGCACCGACACCGCCGCGCTGCGTCTGGACACACCGGCGGCCTCGCTGACCCTGACACCGGCCGGCGAGTACCGGATCAGTCTGGAAGGCAGTGCCACCACGTTGGCCGTCGTCAGCGGACGGGCCGACGTCGAGTCCGGGATGGGCACGCGGACGATTACCGCCGGGCAGCAGATCGCCGTGCGCGACGGTCTCGCCCCCGGGGCGCCGCAGCGCTACAACGCGGCCGCGTACGACAGCTTCCACCAATGGGCCACCGCGCCACTGCCGGCGCTGGCCGCCGGGGCTCCGCGCGACACCTTCGCCGATCCCCGGCTCGAGGCCTACACCGACGTCTTCAATCGCGACGGCTCGTGGGACACCGACACCCAGTACGGCTCGGTCTGGTAT
>JACDAO010000422.1 GCA_013695405.1 Acidobacteriota bacterium
GGCTGACGCTGTGGGTCGTACTGGCGGCGGCCGGACTGGCGGCGCCGGCCGCCGCACAGGCTCCCGCGGCGTCGTCAGCACTGGTGATGCCGTTGCGCCCGGTCGGCGACGACCCGCGCGTGTTGTGGCTGGGCGAAGGCGTCGCGCTGCTGGTCTCCGACGGGCTGACGGCGCTCGGCCGCCCCGCCATGGCCCGCGCCGATCGCCTGGCCGCGTTGGACGAGCTCGAGTTGCCCGAAGACGGCGACCTCTCGCGCGCGACGCTGCTGCGCGCCGCGCAGGTGATGGGCGTGCGCGACCTGGTCACCGGCACGGTGCAGGTGGTCGGTGAAACGCTCACCGTCACGGTACGCGTCGTTCAGGTCGAGGCGGGGCGCGGATTCCCGGAGGTCCGCGAGGAAGCGCCGTTGCGCGACGTCTTCGCGATCGCGACCCGGCTGGCCGCCGCGATTGCCGGTGTGCCGGCCGGCAGCACGCCCGGACCCGACGCGCCGCCGTCGCTCGAGGTGTTCGAGGCGTTCGTCAAGGGGCTGGTCGCCGAAACGCCTGGCACGCAGCGCCGCTTTCTGGAGCGGGCCGTCAAGGCCGCGCCGAGTTATGCGCGCGCCTGGCTCGCCCTGTGGGACGTCTGCAGCACCGAACAGGAGCACAGCTGCGCATTGGACGCGGCGCAGGCGGTGCCGACCGCATCGCGATTCCATCGCCGCGCCAGGTTCGCGGCCGGACGCTCGCTGATGGCGCTCAAGCGCTGGGACGAGGCTTTTGCCGCGTTCACCCAGTTGATGGTCGAAACGCCGGCAGCGGCGGTCTATAACAACCTCGGCGTCATCCAGCTGCGGCGCGGCTCGACCCCGCAGACTGGCAAGCCGGTCTACTTCTTCAACAAGGCTGCCGAGATGGCGCCCGAATCGCCGGACTACTTCTTCAATCTGGGCTACGCCTACTGGCTCGATCGCGACACCCCGGCCGCCATCTACTGGTTGCGCGAGGTCGTCCGTCGTCGTCCGGCCGATGGCGAGGCGCATTTCGTGCTCGGCGCGGCGTTGCAGGCCGCCGGCACCACCGCGGAGGCCAGTCGCGAGCGCGAGTTGGCCCGTCAGTTGTCGTCGCAGTTCAGCGAGTGGGAGAAGCGTCCCGCGATCGACCAGCTCGGCGGCGTGCCGCGCGGGCTCGAGCGCGCGAGCGAAACCGAGACCACTGCGGTGCGGGTCGACCCGGCGCTGGTGTCGGCGACGCAGCAGGAATACCAGCAACTGGCCCGGTTCCACTTCGAGCGAGGGCTCCGCCTCGCCGAGCAATTGCAGGACCGCGAGGCCGTCAGCGAGTTCCGCAAGTCGCTCTACCTGTCGCCCTACGACGCGCAGACCCACCTGTGGCTCGGCCGGGTCTGGCTGCGCAGCGGCCGCGTGCGCGACGCGATCGAAAGTCTGAAGATTTCGCTGTGGAGCACCGAGAGCCTCGAGGGGCGCCTGGTGCTGGCCGACGCGCTGCTCAGCGTCGATGAACCGGCCGCGGCCCTGGTGCACGCCGAGCGCGCGGTGCAACTGGCGCCTGAATCGACCGAGGCCCGCGCACTGCTGACCCGCAGCCGCGAGGCCGCCGCCAAGGTGCCGTGATTGCGCGTGTTACACTGCCTCGCTGATCCGATCGACGGATGCCGGGGCAGACTGCATCCCGAGATCGATCGTCACACACACATCCCCCAGGGGCTTGGCAGCGACGACCTCCCAGTTCGTCCGCGGCGGCCACGGGTGCACGCATGGCCCACGACATCCAGGACGACGCGTTTCACGAGATTCAGCTGAGCGGCAAGCAGCTGGTGTTCCTGTTCATGGCGACGACCGTCGTGTCGATCGTCATCTTCCTGTGCGGCGTCCTGGTCGGGCGAGGCGTGCCGACGGCGCAAGCCGCCGCTGGATCGACGGAAACCACCGCCAGCGCCATCGACGACGATCGGTCGGTCGCGACGGTGAGCAGCGGCCCGACCGCCGAACGGGACCTCACCTATCCCGATCGTCTCAACAAGGCCGAGCCGGGAACCGAGCGCGTCAGCGCCCCGGACCCCCCGTCCCGCACCGGGCCGGCTCAGGACAATCCGCCGACGACGCCACCCGTACCCGCGTCCCCGGCCCCGGTCTCTGCGCCGCCGGCGCCTGCCACGGCCAGGGCCGCCGCGCCGGCCGCGCCTGTCGCGCCTGTCGCGCCGACACCTGCCAAG
>JACDAO010000427.1 GCA_013695405.1 Acidobacteriota bacterium
CCCTTGAAGAAGCCGCGGCCCTGCGGCCCGTCGAACACGATCACGCCGAGCCCGGCCGCCAGGTCGGCTCGGCGGGCCGATGCCGAGATCTCCGGCTGCAGCGAGGGGAACTGGCTGGCGGTGGTGAGCGGGCGCTGCGCGCGCGTCAGTTCGGCGCGCCCGCGCGGCGACAGGCCCTCGCCACGCACGTACCCGGCGGCCAGCCTCGCCATGTCGGCGATGGTGGTGTCCATCGAGCCGGCGGCGCGCACCTTGCTGCGTTCGTCGTGCGGCTCGATCGTGCCGTTGGCCTGCCAGCCGTCGGCGAGATTGGCGGCATACGACGGACGCCAGATCATGCTCGTGTCGGACATGCCGAAGCGATCGAATACCCGGCGCTGCATCTCCTGCCCGACGTCGAGGCCGAGCCCGCGCTCGATCACGAACTGCAGCAGGATGAAGCCCTCACCGGAATAGGCGTAGCGGCTGCCGGGGTCGAAGTGGAACCGCAGCGTGCCGTCCGGTTCCACGAAGGCGAAGTTCGCAAAGCCCGACGCGTGCGTCAGCAACATCCGCGGCGTCAGGGCGCGCCAGCGCTCGTCGCCCTGCAGGTCGCTCCACGGCGCGTACTTGTCCTCGGTCGGATACGACGGCAGCGGCCTGGGCAGGTACCGCGCGATTGAGGTATCGAGGTCGAGCGTGCCGGCCTCAACCAGCTGCATGACGGCGTGGGCGAAGGTCGCCTTGGTCAACGACGCGCCGTACATGATCGTGTGCGGCTCGAGCGGATCGCCGGCCGCGTTGCGGACGCCGCGTGTGCGCACGTGGCTGACCTGGCCGTCACGAATCACGGCGATGGCGATGCCGCGCGCCTGGGTGGCCGCGAGCACCGCCGCCAGTTCAGCGTCGATTTCAGCGGCCGTCGGCGCGGCCGGCGCCGGCGTCTGCGGGTGCAGCGGAGCCTCCAGCCACACGGCGATCAGGATCGCCGCGACTGCCGCCACACGCGCCGCTGACCGGAATCGCACGGGCCGCGTCTGCTATCGATCGGATCGGTCGTCCGGCGGGCCGCCGTACGGCTCGCGCATCGGCGGCATCGTGTCGGTGGACGACGATTCGTTTTCGACGACGGCCTCGATCTCGTCCACCGCCTCTTCCGGTGGTTGCTCGCGGCGGGCTTGCTCTTCGGGTCGATCGTGGAGCGGATCGGGGGTCGTCACGGCTGGCTGGTCTCCTGCGTCAGGGGTCGACGACGCGTGTCCATGCTACAGACGACGCGGCGGGCTGTCGATGAGCGCGGGCCGTCACCAGACGACACAGGACGCCACAGGACGTCCCAGGGCGTTACGGCGCGGTGCGGCGTCGGCGAACGATCTCCTCGGCCGCCTCGGCCACCGTCGCCAGCCAGATGCCGTTGGCGGGGGCCTTGGCGTAGGTGAGCAGTTCGTCGAGCATCGCTACCCGGGTCGTCTGGCGCCCGTCGCGGCCGATCTCGTGACCGGCCAGCACCAGCCAGGCGCCGCGAGTGCCGGCGTCGTCGATCAGCGGACGGATCTGCGTGAAGTCCTTGCCGTCCATTTCGACGCCCATGGTCTGCGCCAGATCGACGAAGGCCGGGTCGTTGGCCGACTCGTCGAGCCAGCCCCGACCGGCGAGGAATTGCTCGGCCACCAGCGGTACGTAGCTTCTCGTCTCCTTGCCGCGTCCGACGAAGGTCTGTCCGCAGGGGTAGGCAAAGGTGCGCGGCGTGACCCCGAGCAGCGCGATGATCTGCCGGTTGGCATCGGCCAGCTCCTGACGCATCCGGTCGAGCGTGTGGTCTTCGAGGGCCCTGGCACGCGAGAACGCGAAGTTGCCGCTGCACGAATGCGTCAGCGAATGGTTGCCGATCTCGTGGCCGGCCGCAACGGCCTGCTTCCACCCGTTGACGTCGCGCTCGACCGCCGACGGGACGACGAACAGCGTGACTTTCGCGCCATGCCGGGCGAATACCGGCAGGCCCTGCGTCACCTGGCTGGCGCGGCCGTCGTCGAAGCTGAGGCTCAGCGCCATCCGTGCGCCGCCCGGCCACCCGTACGGCGACGTCTGCGTGGGCGGGACCGCGTGGGGTCCGACACTGGCGATTGTGCCCAGCATCGCCATGACGACCGCCACGCGACCCGTGATCGACATCGACACTCTCAGCCCCCGCCTTTCCCCAGGGATCCTGGAGACGGCAGTGTAACGCGCGCGAGCCGCTACGGCTTGAGCACGACCTTGATGCAGCCGTCTTCCTTGTCGCGAAACGACTTGTAGGCTGCCGGCGCATCGGCCAGCGGCACACGATGCGTGATCACGAACGACGGATCGATGTCGCCGGCCTGGATCTTCTCCAAGAGCGGCCGGGTGTAGCGGGGGACGTGCGTCTGGCCCATCTTGATGGTCAGGCCCTTGTTCATCGCCGCACCGAAAGGAATCTTGTCGAGCACGCCGATGTACACGCCTGGCACCGAGAGGGTGCCGCCCTTGCGGCAACTCATGATCGCTTCACGGAGGACGTGCGGACGGTCGGTGCCGAGCATCACGGCAGCCTTGGCCTTGTCGACGACCGCGTCGAAACTCCCCGAGCCATGGGCCTCGGCGCCGACCGCGTCGATGCACCGGTCAGGCCCCCGCCCGCCAGTCATCTCCATCAACTGGTCGTACACCTTGACGTCGTCGAAGTTGATGACCTCGGCCTTGCCGTACCGATCGGCCATCCGCAGCCGCTCGGGCACCCTGTCGATGGCAATGACCCGCTCCGCCCCGAGCATCCACGCGCTCTGCATGGCGAACTGGCCAACTGGCCCGCAGCCCCACACCGCCACGGTGTCGCCTGGCTCGATGCCGCAGTTCTCCGCGGCCATGTAGCCGGTCGGGAAGATGTCGGACAGGAACAGCACCTTCTCGTCGTCGAGGCCGTCAGGAATCTTGATCGGCGCCACGTCGGCATACGGCACCCGCAGGTACTCGGCCTGGCCACCGGCGTAGCCGCCGAGCATGTGCGAGAAGCCGAACAGCCCGGCCGGCGAATGGCCCATCGCCGCCTTGGCCATCTCGGCATTGGGGTTGGTGTTGTCGCAGCACGAGAACAAGCCCTTCTTGCAGAAGAAGCACTCCCCGCAGCAGATCGTGAAGGGCACCACGATGCGGTCGCCGATGGCCAGATTGGTCACCTCGCTGCCGAGGGCGACCACTTCGCCCATGTTCTCGTGGCCGAGGATGTCGCCCTTCTCCATCGTCGGCTGAAACCCGTTGAAGAGGTGGAGGTCCGACCCGCAGATGGCGGTCGAGGTGATCTTGATGATGGCGTCACGAGGTTGAAGGATCTGGGGGTCCGGGACGGTGTCCACACGTACGTCGCCGGTGCCGTGCCAACAGAGTGCTTTCATGGTCATCAGTCTCCAATTCGACGCCTATGCCGTGTCGTGCACACGCATTCCATACGCGGCGGTCCTGTCGTCCTTCAGCAAGATCAGCGCCGCCCCCGGCTGCGGCGTCCCGCGTGGCGTGGCGACGCAATCGGCCGCGGCCGCGCAGCCTTGGTGCTGCGGAGCTATCCGGCTGAACCGGGCAACCTCGTTTGTCCTTGTCGAGGGCACACGACGCGATTGGCGACAGCTCGACCCGGCAGCCCTGCTGCACGCTTTCGCGGCCTTCCGACTCTTGCGCTTCGAGGCACGAGTGCCGGGCCCTTTGGCCGTATACTCTGGC
>JACDAO010000141.1 GCA_013695405.1 Acidobacteriota bacterium
GACTTGTCCGGCGCGACCCGTCCGGTTCCGGTCGGACAAGTCCGACCGCTACGTCGCGAAGTCCGACCGCTACGTCGCGAAGTCCGACCGCTACGTCGCGGGGGCGCGAACGTCGCGGGGGCCAGAGCCGGCGGCACGAGCAAGCGGTGGTGGTACGATCCGCGGATTGGGACGCCCCGCCGCGGACATGCCTTCCATCTACGATCAGTTCCAGCTCGTGTCGTCGTTCGAACTCCGCGGCGACCAGCCACGAGCGATCGACGAACTGGTGGCCGGCCTGGAGCGTGGCGACCGCTTCCAGACGCTGCTCGGCGTCACCGGATCCGGCAAGACCTTCACCATGGCGCACGCGATCGCGCGCGTCAACCGCCCGGCGCTGGTGATGGTCCACAACAAGACCCTGGCCGCGCAGCTGTATCAGGAATTCAAGCGCTTCTTCCCACACAACGCCGTCGAGTACTTCGTCTCGTACTACGACTACTACCAGCCCGAAGCCTACATGCCGGCCACCGACTCGTATATCGAGAAGGAGGCGATCATCAACGACGAGATCGATCGGATGCGGCTGTCGGCGACGCGCTCGTTGTTCGAGCGCCGCGACGTGATCATCGTCTCGAGCGTCTCGTGCATCTACGGGCTCGGCTCACCCGAGGCCTACTACGGACTGATGCTGCCGCTCGAGCGCGGCCAGGCGATCGGCCGCGACGCGATCCTCCGCAAGCTGGTCGAGATCCAGTACGAGCGCAACGACGTCGACTTCGCGCGTGGCACCTTCCGTGTCCGCGGCGACGTCATCGAGGTCTATCCGTCGTACGAGGAGTCGGCGGTGCGAATCGAGCTGTTCGGCGACGAGGTCGACGAGCTCTCGACCATCGATCCGCTGACCGGCAGCACCACCCGGCGCCACGACAAGGTGGCGATCTACCCGAAGAGCCACTTCGTCACCTCGCGCGACCGCACCAAGATCGCGATCGAGTCGATCAAGCTCGAACTGGTCGAGCGCCGCACCCAGCTCGAGCAGGAAGGCCGGTTGCTCGAGGCGCAGCGTCTGCACCAGCGCACGATGTTCGACCTGGCGATGATGCAGGAAATCGGCTACTGCCACGGCATCGAGAACTACGCCCGCCACCTCACCGGCCGCCCGCCCGGTGCGCCGCCACCGACGCTGCTCGACTACCTGCCGGCCGATGCCCTGACGATCATCGACGAGAGCCACCAGACGCTGCCGCAGATTCGCGGCATGCATGCCGGCGATCGCGCCCGCAAGGACGTGCTGGTCGATTACGGCTTCCGCCTGCCGTCGGCGATCGACAACCGGCCGCTCAACTTCGAGGAGTGGAAGGCCCGGGTCGGTCAGCAGGTGTTCGTCAGCGCGACCCCCGGACCCTACGAGCTGACCCAGTCGGGCGGGGTGGTCGTCGAGCAGATCGTCCGCCCGACCGGCCTGCTCGACCCCGAGATCGACATCCGCCCCGTGCGCAGCCAGGTCGACGACCTGCTCGGCGAGATCCGCAAGCGGGTCGAGGTCGGCGAGCGCGTGCTGGTGACCACGCTCACCAAGCGGATGTCCGAGGACCTGACGCAGTACTACCACGAGCTCGGCGTGCGGGTCCGCTACCTGCACAGCGACATCGACACGCTCGAGCGGATCGAGATCCTGCGTGACCTGCGCCGCGGCACCTTCGACGTGCTGGTCGGCATCAACCTGCTGCGCGAGGGGCTCGACTTGCCCGAGGTGTCACTGGTGGCAGTGCTCGATGCCGATAAGGAGGGCTTCCTCCGCTCGGCCGGCTCGCTGATCCAGACCGTCGGTCGCGCCGCACGCAACATCAACGGTCGCGCCATCTTCTACGCCGATCAGGTCACCGCGTCGATGGCCCGGGCACTCGAGGAGACCGGCCGGCGCCGCGAGGTGCAGCAGGCCTACAACGTCGAGCACGGGATCACGCCGACCAGCGTGCAGCGGGCCATCGACGAGGGCATGGCCGGCGTCGAGGAACAGGATTACGTCACGGTGCCGACCCGCGAGTCCGGCCCGGGGTTCCGTTCCGAAGCCGAGCGCGCGGCCTATCTGGTGACGCTGGAAGCCGATATGCGCGCCGCGGCCGCCAACCTCGAATTCGAGAAGGCGGCGGCCCTGCGCGACCGGCTCAAGACCCTGCGCCAGCCTGGACTGGCGCTGGCCGGCGTGGGGGCGCCTCCCGCCTGAGCGTCTGCCGACGCGCGGCCATCTCGTGATGCCACTGTTGACCGGTTGGGCCAAGAAGGGCCTGTTCGAGGTCCAGGAGTACGTCAAGCTGTGCGGCGCATTGGGGCGCGGCGTGACCAGTCGCCCCTTCTATTTCCGCGACATCGTCGAGCAGTTCGATGCCATCGGCGTGGGCTCGCTGACCGTGGTGCTGCTGACGGGCGGCTTCACGGGCGCGGTGCTCGCTCTGCAGTCGGGCATGACCCTCGACCAGTTCGGCGCGCGTTCGGTCGTCGGCCGCCTGATCAGCGCGTCGATGGTCAAGGAACTCGGGCCGGTGCTGACCGCCCTGATGGTCGCTGGCAGGGTCGGATCCGGGATCGCGGCCGAACTCGGCTCCATGGCCGTGACCGATCAGCTCAATGCGCTCCGAGCGCTCGGCACCGACCCGGTACGCAAGCTCGCCGTGCCCCGGGTGCTGGCCGGGCTGGTCATGGTGCCGGTCCTGACCGTGATCTCCGACTTCATCGGCATTCTGGGCGCCTGGATCGTGACCGTCACGCAGCTGCGTGTCGCCTCGAGCGTCTTCTGGAACTCGATCGTGGACGCACTGTTCATCCAGGACATCTGGATGGGGCTGATCAAACCGGTGTTCTTCGGGTTCGCCATTGTCAGCATTGCGTGTCATGTCGGCATGCGCACCACCGGGGGCACCCAGGGCGTCGGTCAGAGCACGACGTATGCGGTGGTCGCTGGTTCGGTGGCGGTGCTGGTCCTCAATTTCGTGATCACCAAGTTGCTGATCACGCTGCTGTACTGATCGGTCATGTCGACGCCCACTCCCCTCGAAGATCGACTGTCGCGCGTGAAGGCTCCCGGCGAGCCGGTCGTGGTTTTCGAGCGCGTGTTCCTGGCCTTCGGCGACAACGTCATCCTCAAGGACGTCAGCTTCCAGCTCCTGTCCGGCTCCACCAAGATCTTCCTGGGCGCGAGCGGCGCCGGCAAGAGCACCATCCTCAAGCTGATTCTCGGCCTGCTCAAGCCGCAGGCTGGCAAGATCTGGGTCAACGGCGCCCGCACCGACCAGCTGTCCGAGCGCGACCTGATGAAGGTGCGCGACGACCTCGGCATGGTCTTCCAGGAGGGCGCGCTGTTCGACTCGCTGACGGTGCGCGAGAACGTCGGCTACAAGCTCTACGAGGAGAGCGACACGCCGCTCGAGGAGGTCCATGCACGCGTCCGCGAGGTGCTCGGTTGGGTCGAACTCGACGAGCACATCGACAAGATGCCGTCGCAGTTGTCCGGCGGGCAGCGGCGACGCGTGGCGATCGCGCGGGCGATGACGTTCAGTCCGCGCATCATCCTCTACGACGAGCCGACCACCGGGCTGGACCCGATCACCTCGATCACCATCGACGACGAGATCATCAAGCTGCGCGACATCGAAGGGGTCAGCTCGATCGTGGTGACCCACCAGTTGCGCGACGCCTTCTGGGTGGCCGAGAAAATGGCCGTGCGCCGGCAGGACGGGCAGGTCGAGATCGTGCCGGCGTCGCCCGAGAAGTTGGCGCAGACGCAGTTCGTGATGCTGCGCGACGGTGATGTGGCGTTCGAGGGCACGGCCAGCGACCTGCGCGCCAGTACCGACCCGTACCTGCAGCTTTTCCAGAGTTGATTCAATGCCACGTACCCGCTCCCTCGCCTGGTCCCAGCTCAAGATCGGCATCCTGGCGGTTGCCGCGCTCGCGCTGGCGGTCGTCCTCATCTTTGCGGTCGGCGGTGATGCCGGACTCTTCAGTCGCAGCCATCACCTCAAGACGCGCTTTCCCAATGCCAGCGGCGTCCAGGCGGGCGCCGTCGTCCGACTCGCCGGCGTCAACGTCGGCCAGGTCGCCGACGTGTATTTCGACGGCGCCGTGGTGGAGGTGGTGCTTCGCGTGCGGCCCGACGTGATGGACAAGATCACCGACCGGTCGATGGCTCAGATCGGATCGGTGAGCCTGCTCGGCGAGGGCGCCGTGGACATCACGGCGGCGACCACCGGCGCACCGCTCGCCGAGTGGGCGTACCTCCGGTCGGCGCGTACACCCGGGCAGATTGCCGACGTCGCGGAGAACGCCACGGCGACCCTGGCACAGGTCAGCGCCATGGTCGAGGAACTGCGGCAGGGGCGGGGCACCATCGGCAAGCTGTTCGCTGAAGACGAGCTCTACCAGGAGATCACCGGTGTCGCGCGCTCCGCGGACGAGGTGGTCAAGGCGATCCAGCAAGGCAAGGGTCCGCTGGGTACGCTGGTCAACAACCCGAAGGCGACCCGCGAGATCCGGGCCGCCCTGACCAACCTCGAGCAGGTGACGGCCGGCATCGCCGAGGGCAAGGGCACGCTCGGCACGCTGCTGAAGGACGACGCGATGGCGCGATCCCTCACCGCCTCGACCGAGTCGCTGCGGGCGTTGACCGCCGGCCTGAATGCCGGTGAAGGCACCGCCGGCAAGTTACTCAAGGACGCAGCGCTCTATGATCGCGTCGACTCCATCACGCAGCGTCTGGACACGCTGGTCACTCGGATCAACAGCGGTGACGGCACTGCCGGCAAGTTGCTGAACGACAAGCAGCTCTACGACAACATGAACGGAGCCGTGTCCGAGTTGCGCATCCTGCTCGCCGACGTTCGCAAGGATCCGAGGAAGTTCCTCAACGTGCGCGTCAGCATCTTCTGACGGGCCCGCCGCTGCAGGCGCCGGACGTGTCTGGCGCGCGGGGTGCCGCAAGGGAACGACTGGACCGATGTGTGGCAGTGCGGCAGACGCTCCGGCCCGCCAAGGGCCAGCCGGCCGATGCCTACACCAAGCGCGACAAGACCGTGCAGTTCGACGGCCTGTGGCGCACGGCCAAGCTGACCGAGGCCGACTACTCCTCGGCCTATCAGGTGGCCGAGAAAGAGTACGGCCG
This sequence comes from Acidobacteriota bacterium, assembly GCA_013695405.1. Classification (GTDB taxonomy): domain Bacteria; phylum Acidobacteriota; class Vicinamibacteria; order Vicinamibacterales; family Vicinamibacteraceae; genus Luteitalea. Next base: position 5,141 of record JACDAO010000141.1, read on the forward strand.
CCTGCTCACGCTGCTGATTGCTCAGGCCAGGCAGCCGTAGCCCCGGCCCGGTTACTGCGGCGCGCCGGCGCTGCCGGCGGTGCTGGGTGTGCGTACCGTGGGGTAGGTGATGCCCAACTGCTCCAGGTATGTCTTGTACTTCTTCGAGTCGTAATAGAACTTCTTCATCGCCGGCCGGTACTTGTCCATGATGCCCTTGTTCAGTTCGATGGCCGGTGTGTCGCTCGCGCGGATCAGGGGCGCATAGGTGCGGTCCTTGGTCTGCACGTTGGTGAAGTAGTCCTTGGCCGACGCCACGACGTCGGGCCGGAGCAACAGGTCGACCACCGTCATCGCCAGCACCTGTGCCCCGTGGTTGACGCCCTTGTGCGCGATGGGCGTGGCCATCGTGATGGCGTTGGCCCAGTTGTGCCCGGGACCAGCCTGGAAGTTGGCCGGGAAGCGCAGCGACACGGTGGGCACGGTCCAGGAGATGTCGCCAATGTCGTCGGATCCGCCGCCGCGCTTCTCGTCGTCGGGGATCTCCTGCTGCCCCTTCAACTCGGACACCGTCGTCGTCAACCCCACCACCGGGACGCCGAGTTCGGTCTGCGTGGCCGTCGCGAGTGTGACATCCGCCTCGCTCCACGTGGGCAGCCCCACCGCCTTGATGTTCTCGTGCATCGTCAGGGCGAGGGGCTTGTTGTAGTGCTGCGGCCAGGCCGAGCCGAGCACGCGTGAGGTGAACGTGGTGTCGGTCATCAAGGCGGCGCCCTGGGCCATCTTGTCGCCGATTTCCCACATCCGCTTGATGTTCTCGTAGTTGGTCTCGCGGAAGTAGTACCAGACGCCGGCGTTGCGCGGGACGACGTTGGGCTGGTCGCCGCCGTTGGTGATCACGTAGTGCGAGCGCTGCTGGATGCGCAGGTGTTCGCGCCTGGCGTTCCAGCCGGCGTTCATCAGTTCCACGGCGTCAAGGGCCGACTTGCCACGCCAGGGGGCGCCCGCGCTGTGGGCCGACTCGCCGAGGAACGTGTACTCCACCGACACCAGGCCGTTGCCCTGCGCCTCGCCCCACGAGGTGACCAGGTCGGTGCCGACGTGGTTGTAGAGCACCACGTCCACGTCCTTGAACAGGCCCGCCCGGACGTAATACGCCTTGGTGCCCACCAGTTCCTCGGCCACGCCCGGCCAGATCACGAGCGTGCCGCTCACTTTGTCCCGCGCCATGGCACGCTTGGCCGCAATGGCGGCCACGATGTTCAGCGGCGTGCCAGAGTTGTGGCCCTCCCCGTGTCCGGGTGCCCCGTCGACGACGGGATCGCGATACGCCACCCCTGGCTTCTGCGACGCTTGAGGGATGCCATCCACGTCCGAGCCGAGGGCGATCACCGGCTTGCCCGAGCCCCAGCGCGCCACCCAGGCGGTCGGGATGCCAGCCACGCCGCGTTCGACCGTGAAACCTTCGCGTTCGAGGATGCCGGTCAGGTATCGTGCGGTTTCGGTCTCCTGAAACCCCAGTTCGCCGAACGAGAACACGGTGTCGACCATCTGCTGGCCGAACTCGAACATCGCCTCCGACTTGACGTCGGCGGCCACCGCGGCCTTGATC
>JACDAO010000455.1 GCA_013695405.1 Acidobacteriota bacterium
TCTCGACCCAGTGCATCAGGAAGTCGTATTCCTTGAAGTGTGGCAGGAACTCCTCGCCGAGCAGCGGGAAAGCCAGTGCGGTCGCGCTTAGCGACACGGCGATCACGACCAGCGCCAGCCGCGGCGCCGCGACCAGCTGCGGCAGCATCCGGCGGTACGCACCGCGGAGCCAGATCGTCAGCGGCGACTCGCGGTCGTGCACCGCGCGCGGGAGCAGCAGCAGGGACAATGCCGGCGTGACCACCAGCGCCACCAGCAGGGACGCGTTGATCGCCAGCACGTACGACAGCGCCAACGGCCGGAAGAACGACCCGGCAAGGCCGTCGAGCAGGAACACCGGCACGAACACCAGGACGACGATGACGCTGCCGTAGACGACCGCGCTGCGTACTTCGAGCGAGGCCTGGAGGACGACGTCGAACGCCGCGCGCGGCGACGCCGCGAGCCGATTGATCCTGAGCCGGCGCACGATGTTCTCGACGTCGATGATCGCGTCGTCGACGACTTCGCCGAGCGCGATGATCAGGCCGGCGATGACCATCGTGTCGAGGGTGCCTCCCCATTGCCTGAGCAGCAACGCGGCCGTCAGCAGCGACAACGGAATCGCAGTCAGGCTGATGACCGCCGTCCGCCAGTCCCACAGGAACAGGACCAGCACCACCACCACCAGGACACAGCCCACCAGCAGCGCGCGATTGAGGTTGGCGAGCGACATCTCGATGAACGTCGCGGGCCGGAAGATGGTCGAGTCGACCTCGACCCCGGCCAGGCCAGGCGCCAGCGCTGCCAGCGCGGTCTCGACGTCCCTGGTCACCTGCAGCGTGTTGCCGTCAGGCTGCTTCTCGACGATCAACAGCAGGCCGGGCCCGTCGTTGACGACGCCGTCGCCAATCGGCGGCGGAAAGCCTTCGACCACGTCGGCGACATCGCCGAGGCGCCGCACCGCGCCCGACCGCAGGCCGGTTGTCGACGCTGACGGTGAAGGCGACGACGTATTGACGGCTGGCGACGCGGCACCGGCCGTCGGCGCGAGCGCCATCAGCGCCAGGTCGGAGGCGCGTGTCACGCCGGACGCATGCGTGACCGACAGTCGTTGGTTGGGCGTCTCGATGAAGCCGCCGGCAGTCACCGAGGTTGCATCGCGGGTCGCGGTCAACACGTCCTGCAAGGAGACCCCGCTCGCGCGCAGCCGATCGGGCGCGACCAGGACCTGCAACTGGCGGTCGCGCTGCCCCCAGATCGCGACGTTGGCCACACCGGCGATCGCCATCAGTCGAGGTCGGATCGTCCAGCGCGCCAGGGTCGTCAACTCGACCTGAGTGAGCGACTTCGAGGAGACGCCGATCTTCATCACCCGACTGAGTGACGAGAGCGGCGACAGGATCACTGGTGGCCGCACCGCGGCGGGCAGCGTGGCCGCGGCCCGGGTCAGCCGCTCCTGGACCAGTTGGCGCGCCGCCATCCGGTCGGCGCCGCTGCCGAAGATCAGCACCACCGACGACAGCCCCAGGACGGACTTGGAGCGCAACGTCGTCAGACCGGGAATGCCGCTCATCGCCGCTTCGAGCGGCACGCTGATCAGCGCCTCGACGTCGCCGGTCGACAGACCGGGCGCTTCGGTCTGAATCTCGACCAATGGCGGCGCGAACTCGGGAAACACGTCGAACGGCGCGTCACGGGTGGTCTGGATGCCGACGATGATCAGCACCACCGACAAGGCCACCACCGGCAGCCGCAGCCGCAGTGCGGCGGTGACCAGGGCCCGCATCACCGGCGTGCGTTCCCGCTCACTTGCCGACCCCGAATTCGGTGCCGAACAACTCGGCCGCGCCGACGGTCACGACCCGCGTCCCGGCGGACGGTCCCTGCTCGAGCACCGCGTCGTCGTCGACCAGATCGACGACCGACACGCGACGACGCACGAACACGTGCCCGTCCCGGGCCTCATACACCCAGCTGCCACCCTGAGCGTCGTGCAGCACGGCCGATCTCGGCACGACCAGGCTGCGCGCGTCGTTGATCAACGGAATGCGTACGCCGACGCGTTGGCCGGGCCGCAACGTCCCGGCGGCGTTGGTGGCGGCGTAGTAGAGGTCGACGGCGGCCGTCGTCGCGTCGGCCGACGGTGGGGCCGTGACCGGCTGGGCCAGGGTGCCCTCCGACGTACCGGCGTCGCCGAGCGGGACGATCCGCGCCGGCGACCGCCGATCGACGAGGTCGACGTCGCCGGCGTACAGCGGCACCCGGATCCACACCGCGTCCAGCCGCACCAGGTCGAACAACGGGGCCGAGGCGGCGACCGTCTGGCCGGGTCCGGCGTG
>JACDAO010000469.1 GCA_013695405.1 Acidobacteriota bacterium
CTACCCCACCGACACCTGTACCACAGTGGCCTCGAACGACATGCTGGCGTTCGACACGAGCCTCGCGCTTGGTGCGGGGACGTACTGGATTTATGCGATGGGGACAAATGACTTCTCGTTCAGCGGCTGGCTCACGTCGGATGTGCTGAACAGCGACTGGGCGGTGCAGAGCTTCGCGTCGAGTCAGCGTCAGGGCTACGTCTCCGGCGACCCCGCCCGTACGATGTGGGAGACAGTGGCCACGACGGGACTGGATTGGAGCGCCGCCCCCTACCGCCTGCCCGTGTCGCGGGTGTTCGTGGATGGGCCGGTGGATGACGAGGTGGTCGTCCCCGAACCGGCAAGCGCAGGGTTGGTGGTGTTTGGGGTCCTGGCGGCGGGGTGGCGTCGGCGGCGGTGCCGCTAGCGGCAGTGAGCGGGGGCTGCGACCTCATCGCCGTGCTGCCTCCTGCCACGCCGTCATGACGCTGGCCGCGGTCGCGTCCCGGCTGCGCCGCTAGCGCGCCGGTCTCGGGCCGAACCAGGCGATGGCGATGCCGAGCGTGCCGATCAACAGCACGGCCGCACTCCAGAGCAGCAGTGGAACGACGGACTCCATCCGCCGGTCGACGCGCGCGCGGGTCGGTTGCTCCGGGCGATACCGCACCGGCACCGGGCTGCCGACCGCGTACGGCGGCCGGCCGTAGCTGGCCACACTGCGGAATCGAATGCGCGCCCCATCCCCGGTCGCGAACGACACCACCAGGCGGTACCGCTGTCGCGGCTTCCGTCCCTCCGGCGCGTAGGACTCATGAGCCACCACCGTGCCGGTCGCCAGCGCCGCGTCGAACAGGAAGGCGCGGTCCTCCCCGGTCAGGCTCCAGCCCGCTCCAAAGAGCGCGAGTGCCAGCAGCAGCAGAAACGATCCCACCAGGCTACGCGTCCCGAGCGCCACGGCGCTCAGCATATGTCAGCGTCAAGACCAGACATGCCGTACGTGCCGTCGCCAGCCCAATCTGGCTGACCTCAACGGCCTGATTGCAGTGGAACAGGCCGTGCATTGACGGGTTGCGAATTGCGACACTGTCAACCTCGGATTGCTGGACATTCAGGCCACTCGCGGTAAGCTTGTCTGCGACTGTTTCTATACAGCCGTTGCTGGGCTATGCCACGCCACGCTACACTGTGTACACCTCCAAAACATACCCGGGCGCACCCTGGCTAGAATGCTGTCAGATGGCATGATTCAAGGACGTTACGCATGACGACGACTCGCGACCTGATGCCCGCTGCGCGCATCCTCCACGTCGATGACCAACCAGAGACACACGAGTGGCTGAAAATCGCGCTCGAGCGCAAGGGGTGCGAGGTGACAGTTGCCACCGACGGGCAGGCGGCGCTCGCCTCGTTCACCACCCACCGACCCGACGTCGTCCTGCTCGACCACGAACTGCCGGACCAGAGCGGCCTCGACGTGCTGCGGCAGCTGAAGAACGCCGATCCGCTGGTCGAGGTGGTGATGCTGACCGGGCATGGCAGCGTCGCACTGGCGGTTGAGTCGATGCGCGAAGGCGCGTTCAACTTCGTCGAGAAGCCGGTCGAGTTCGCCGTGCTGGACGCCGTGCTCGACAAGGCTTTCGCCCACCGCAACCTGCACGCCGAGGCGGCCCGCCTGCGCAGTGCGCACGAGCGCCGCGACGGCCTCGGGCGTCTGGTCGGCACCTCACCGGCGATGCGGCGACTGTTCGACCTGATCCAGTTGGTGGCACCCACCGACGCCTCGGTGCTGATTCGCGGTGAGAACGGCACCGGCAAGGAACTGGTCGCCGACGCCGTCCACGAACGCAGTCCACGGGTCAACGGCCCGATCATCAAGATCAACTGCGGCGCGATCCCGTCCGAGCTGTTCGAGTCCGAGCTGTTCGGCCACAAGCGCGGCGCCTTCACCGGCGCGCTCGCCGACAAGCGCGGCCTGATCGAGTCGGCCGACCGTGGCACCCTGCTGCTCGACGAAATCGGCGAGATGCCGAGCAATGCCCAGGTCAAGCTGCTGCGGGTGCTGCAGGAGAAGCAGGTCCGCCGCCTCGGGGAAACGCGGATGTTCACGCCGGACTTCCGGCTGATCTGCGCCACCAACTCCCACCTCGAGACCCTCATGGCCGACGGCAAGTTCCGTGAGGATCTCTACTTCCGCATCAACACCGTGGTGCTCGACATTCCGCCGCTGCGCGAGCGACGCGAGGACATTCCGGTGCTGGCGCAGTTGTTCCTGCAGCGCTACGCCGAGAAGTACGAGCGCGAAGCGGTGCGCTACCACGCCTCGGTGTTGCAGCGATTGATGAAGCATGTCTGGCGTGGCAACGTCCGTTAACTCGAACACGTCGTCGAGCACGCCGTGATCGTCGCGACCGGTCGCGAAATCCAGTTGCGTCATTTGCCGGAGACTTTCCGGGCGGGCGCGGCCGTCGACGACACCAGCCCGCTGT
>JACDAO010000477.1 GCA_013695405.1 Acidobacteriota bacterium
GCTGGACACCGGCCGCCACGGTCGGCAACAGCGCATCCAGCGCCGATCTCGCCTGCGACGGTTCGAGACCGAACTGACGGCTGATCTGATCGACGGCCACGCCGTGGTTGGCGCCGAGAAGCTGTTCGAGCAAGCTCATATGACCCTCCGGGTCGGTGGTCGTGACGCGCCCTGCGCACCATTCGGCTCCGTGCGCAATACTGGACGCCGGGCGACCGCACATGAGCACTGTCTGTGGGGCCCATGATACATCCCGGGCAGGCACCGGGTCGACCTCAGCCGATCACGAAGAGACCCACCACGAAGATTACGATCAGCATGACGATCAGCGCAACCCAGACCAGCGCGATCAGCTTTTCGTCCTCGGGCCTCGGCTCGCTGATGCCGATCGTCATGTGGAGAATGCGCATCAGGCGGACGAGTGGGCCAAGCATCTGCCATTGAGTACCACGAACCGCACGTCGCGGCCCGAAGCCTTCTGTCTCGGCCGGGTGTCCCTACAACGCGTAAGGCTTGCGGAACTTCCTCGAGAGGTACTTGTCGGCCTCGCCGTCACCCACGAAGCGCTCCCGCGTGTCGTCCCATTCGAGGCGGCGACCGGTGCGATAGGCGATATTGGACAGCAACCCAAGCTTGGTGAGCCGGTGGCCGTAGCGCACGTTGCAGGTCGTCTCGAGGTTGCGCGCCTTGATGCCGTCCAGGAACTCGCGCAGATGCCCGGGCGAGTCCGGGATGCTCGGCGCGGGTGGCGTGAAGTCTTCCACCTGCTTGCCCTTCACCCACACTTCATGCTTGCCGTAGTTGGTCACGAGCGTGCCCTCGCTCCCCTCGAAGACGCAGCCAATGCCGCCCATGTGCGCGAAGCCTGGCGGCGGCGCTGGCCTCAGGCTGAACGAGGCGAGCACCTTCGGATACTCGAGCATCGCCTCCATGGTGTCGGGCGTCTCGGTCCGATCGGCGACGACGAAACGTCCGCCCATCGCCGACACCGACCGCGGCGCCCCAAGGTCGAGCGCCCACACGGCGACGTCCATGATGTGGCACCAGAAGTCGATGAACGTGCCGCCGGAGTAATCCCAGAAGTTGCGGAACGTACGATGCGACCGCAGTGGTTCGTACGGTCGCTTCGGCGCCGGCCCGAGCCAGAAGTCGTAGTCGAGTTCCGCGGGTTGGGTGGCCGGCTCGCCGTTGGTGAGGGTGCTGTCCCACGTCCGCCAGCAATGCACGCGATGGACATGGCCCAGGCTGCCTGAACGCACAATCTCCACGACGTTGCGGTAGTTCCGCCCCGTGTTGTGAATGTGGTTGCCCATCTGCGTGACTCGCGCGTGACGCGTCGAGGCGTCGGCCATGGCGCGCCCCTCGGCCACGCTGTAGGCGAGCGGCTTCTCGACAAACACGTCCTTGCCTGCTTCCATCGCCCGCACCGCCGTGATCGCGTGCCAGTGGTCCGGCGTCTGGATGGCTACGGCGTCGATGCCCTTGTTCGTGAGCAGCCGGCGGAAGTCGCCCTCGCCCGGCGGCGCGTACCCGAGGGTCGATTGCACCAGCGCGATCGCCGCGTCCCGATGTCGACGGTCGACGTCGCAGATGGCAGCGATGCGGACATCCGGGTGCTTCATGAACTCCGCGAGACGACCGGTCCCCATCCCACCCACGCCGATCAGCGCGAGCTGGACCTGATCGCTCGGCGCCGGTTGCGCCAGCAGCGGACGATGAATCACCGTGGCGAGGCCAGCCGCCGCACCGAGGAACATGCGACGCGACACGCCATTCGCATCTTGCGACACAGGCAGCTCCAGAAGAACTACTTCTTCAATTCGCCGTAGATGGCGGTGACGTTGCCCTGGCCACGCGCAATCTGATAGTCCTTGAATTTCTCGGGCAACTTCAGCTCGGCGAAGGCCGCTTCCGGCGTCTTGCCGTCCTTGATGGCCTGCTGGACAGCCGACAGCAACGCCGCGTTGAACTCGCCGAACTCCACGAACTTCGCCCAGGGCATCACCTCGGCATGGCCCGGGATCACCGCATCAACGCCGGTGATGCCTGCCGCGGCCTTTTTCAGCGTCTCGGGATAGGCAACACCGCTGCCACCATTGTTGGTGTCGATCAGCGGCGTGCCGAGTCCGGCAAACAGATCGCCCGTGTGGGCGAGGCGCAACGCCGGGAACACGACGATAGTGTCGCCGTCGGTGTGACCGCGGCCGAAATGGTGGAGTTCGATCCGCTCGGCGCCCGATCCAAGCGTGAGACGGTCGGTGTAGGTGCGGTCCGGCAGGAACTGCGCCTTGTCGCCGGCAAACGCCGGCATCTTCACCATGTTGGTCTTCGTGTTGGCGTGGGCCACCACCTCCACCGACGCCGCGAAGAAGTCGTTGCTGCCGACGTGATCACCATGCGTATGGGTATTGATGATCATCGTTACCGGCTTGTCGGTCACCGATCGCACCTGTTGCATGATGCGTTCGCCCCAGCCGGCCAGCTTGGTGTCGACCAGCACGACTCCGGTCGAAGTCACGAACGCCGCGGTGTTACCGCCGCCGCCCTTGACCACGAACAGGTTGTCTTTCACCTTCACCAGTTCGGCGGTCTGGAGTGGACCAGAGGCCGGTTGCCGGGCGACGATGCCCGCTGCGCCGGCGATCACAAGAATGCCAATTAACACAAGACGTCGCATGGAGCCCTTCCCTATCGCTCGATGTGAGAGTCAGGCGCGTCCCTGCAGGATGCGCTCGACAAACCAGTAGACGCCAGCCAGCAGCACCACGACAGACCCGACGGTCGTCACCCGCGCCGCTACCGCAGGCAGGCGCCGACGTAGCAGCCCGAGCGCCGACGCGACCACCACGACAATCCCCGCCTGCCCGATTTCCACGCCCAGGTTGAACGCCAACAACGATACCCCAAGCGCCGTGGACGGCAACCCCGTGTCGCGCAGCACGCTGGCGAATCCGAAGCCGTGGACCAGGCCGAACAACAGGGCCACCCAGATGCGGACGTCGCGGGCGCGGGTGCCCACAAACAAATTGTCGGCGCCCACGAACACGATGCTCAACGCGATCAGCGGTTCGACGAGGTGGGACGGCGGCGTGACGATGGACAGCGTCGCCAGCACCAGAGTGACGCTGTGGCCGATGGTGAAGGCCGTCACGATGCCAAGCAGACGGCGCACGCGGCCCCCGGGCAACAGCAGCCCGACGAGAAAGAGGATGTGATCCGGACCGATCGCGATGTGGTGAATGCCTGAAGCCGTGAAGCGGCGTAGCACCGCGACCATTCCCTGCCGAGAGCCGGTGTAGTGCTCTGCACGCACCCGGTCCCGATTGAGCACCTCCTGCCACGTGACGCGGCCGCCTTCGTACACGGTGACAAACGTCTGGTGCGCCGTGTCCTCCGGGAACAGCCGCGCCCCGACGGCCAGGTGTCCGGCCGGCCGCGTTGTCGCGGCGTGCCAGGCGATCCCGACCGCGTCCTGGCCGGCCATCGGCCGGATGGTGTCGATCACCCAGGTAATCGGCCGGCCGTCGGTCTCAATCGCCACGCGAGTGGTGACCAGCGAGACGATGGCGTCGGCCTGTGCGCTCACCACGTCCTGTCGGCCCAGCGCAGCGGGGTCCGGCAGGCCGAGCGCCGCCGCGACGTCGACGGCGTGCAGCACTACCGTGCCTGAGAGCCGATCCGGGGCGACCGTGATGTCGATGTAGCTGAACGGCGCCGGGTGCGCCAATCCCCAGCTCGGCAGCAGCACCCACGCGGCGACGACGGCCATCCCGAGCCAGCGCAGCCCCACGCCCTCTTGTAGGCGTCGACCTTCAGGTCTACGCGTGTCTACATCCGATGCGCGCACCGCCGGCATTGTGGTGTGGGTCGGACCTGTGGCGAAAGAGGTTTGTGGGCGCTATAGTGCCGGCATGTCGATGCGCCTGTGTGCTCTCACTCCTCTCGCCGCCGCGGTCCTCTTCCTGGGCAGCGCCCTCGCCTCGGCCCAGGCAGTCGCCATGGACGGCATC
>JACDAO010000508.1 GCA_013695405.1 Acidobacteriota bacterium
CAAGCGTAGCGGCCGGACTTGTCCGGCCGACGTGAGTTCCACGGGCGACGCAGACCGTCGGACGAGTCCGACGGCTACAGCGTGAGAGCGCCCAGCACCCGCGCCCGCCCGGTCGCCGACGCGACCGCGCCGGCGCTCACCCCGAGACTGCGGGCGACCTCCCGATGACTGCGCTGCGCCACCCAGCTTCGAAAGAGGGCCTTGCGCATTGGCGAAAAGCTCGCCGTGCTCATTGACTACCCTGCGACGTCCGGCTGTACGCCGCCCTACGCGCCCGTCTGGATTGCAGAGATGGTGCGGCGGCGAGAAGGCACTCCGCCAGCGAAGCGAGCGAGTGCGAAGACCGAAGGGTCGAAAACCCGGGCTTCCGGACGCCGTTCGTAAACGAAACGGCGTCAAGGCGCGGCTGGAACGTCGTCCTCGCCTTGCGGAAGCTCCTACTTGCTCGCGCCCTCGCGCTCGAGAGGGATCAGCACTTCAAAGCGAGTTCCTTGCCCGACCTCGGATTGAACGAGGACGTGCCCGCCGTGCGCCTTCACGATCCGTTGAACGTTGGCGAGCCCAATCCCCGTGCCAGGGGCCTTCGTTCCGGTCACCCGGTAGAAGGGCTCAAAGATACGAGGAAGGGCCTCCTCTGAAATTCCTGGTCCGGTGTCCTCAATGACGATGGCGCAGTCCTGGCCCGCGGTTCGGACCGCAACCCGCACCAGGCGTTCTCCTTCACCTGAGAGAAACTTCAACGCGTTGCCGATCAGGTTTCGCAGGACGATCTGAAGCAGCCCGGACGAACACCGGACGCGTGGGTCGTGCAACGGGTCCAGGATGAGCTCTACCTTCGCGTCAAGCTGGTCCGCGAGCGGTGCGAACTCTTCGAGACAAGCCTGCACCTCGGTTCGCGCCGAACAACTTTCGTCGCTCGAAGCCGCTCGTCCGGCTCGCGAGAAGGTGAGCAGAGAGTCGAGGAGGGCCATCGCCCGGGCTGTCGTGCGCTCGATGCGTTCTGAGGCGGCGATGACGCGCTCTGGGCTTTCGGGAAACTTTTTCAGCGTTGCGACGGAGAGAGACACCGGATTGATCAGGTCCTTGAGATCGTGGGCGATCCTCCCCGCGAACGCATCGAGGTCTGCGTTTGCGGCTTCGACTCGCGCAAGGTATTCCACCAGTTGGTTTCGCTGACGTCGAACGAGCCGGATGATCACCCACCAGATCGCGGAGATGCCGACCAATAGAACGAGAGAGATCGTCAATTGCACGGCCCTCAAAAGGCGCAGCCGCCTGTCTGCGTCGCGAAGCGTGTCCTGGGTGCTCTGTTGATTGAGTCGATTCAGCGAAGCCAAACGGTCGCTGACTTCCGAAGCGTCGGAGACCAGCTGGTCCAGGACGGAGTCGCCCAGCGTCGTCTCGCCGCGTTCCAGGGCCAACGCTGCCTTGAACAGGTCCGCTCGAATCCATTCGACGTCCGGTCTCAACCCGCTCCAGATCCGCAGTTCGTCTGCATTGAGGAGCGGGCCCAGCTCTTCAACGCTGGACTGAAGGGTGGCGTCGAGAGGGCGTAAGCGTTCCTCGACGGATTCCCGTGGGTCCGCGCCTTGGTTCGTTTCGTCACGAAGAAACAACCGGATGCGTGAAAGCTGTTGCCCAATGTGGCCAATGAGGAAGGTGGTTCGCTCGCTCGACTCGAAGAGGGCCAAGAGATCTCTTCTGGCCCGCGACACCTCCAGGGTGGAGTAGGCGGCGCTGAGCAGGACGAGCAGAACGGACAGCGCGAGTCCCCATCCGAGGAGAGCGCCTGTCACGCCTCTGTTGGCGGCCGTATCCAAAGGCGCTTCGGTTCCCATTCAGCGCTCTCCCTCGGATCAGTCTGGTCCCCGATGAGCGCGTAGTCCTCGATTCTCGACGCCATGACCGCAGCCCCCGGGTGACTTGGCCCGCCAATCGTTCGAGGGCACCGCTCACGGCAGCCTCCACCTGTGCCGACAGCTCGTCGCTCCCCTGGATGCTCTGGTCGGTGTTTGTCTGCACGTGCATCACGACGGCTCATTTCTGCGGCAATGACACCGCTGTTCGTCGGCAGCCGAGGCCTCGGGTTCGGTGGGCCGAGTGCGTAGGAGTCGAGCACGACGTCTGGGCGGGGGCCTCGGTGGGGAGGAATCCGTCGCCACGACTCATCGAACCCTATATTACGGTCATCAACCGTGGCAAGAGCGAACTGCCATGGATCACCGGTGCGCCCTGACTCGTCGATCAGATGTCCGGTGTCAGCACGCAGCACATCGACGTCCACACGCCCTTCGGTGCACGCCGACGACCAGATCTTTCGATGGCCTTCGCCACGAAACCG
>JACDAO010000511.1 GCA_013695405.1 Acidobacteriota bacterium
GTCATCCCCAAGGCGCTCGACATCCCGGTCTTCAACTACGCGCGGATCGGCGCCGAGCGCAAGGCCAAGGAACTTGGCAACATCGAGGTGATCTGGCGCGCCCCCGAGTCTGCCGATCAATTGCGCCAGAAGGAGATCCTCGAGTCGTTCATCACGCAGCGGGTCGACGGCATCGCCATCTCGTGCACCAACGGCGATTTCCTGGCGCCGACCATCGACAAGGCGATCGCCGCCGGCATCCCGGTGATCACCTGGGACGCCGACGCGCCGACCTCGCAGCGGATCGCCTACTACGGCGTCGACGACTTCAAGGGCGGTCAGCGCCTGGCCAGCGAGGCGGTCACCGTGCTCGGCGGCAAGGGCAAGGTCGCGTTGATGACCAGCCTCGGCTCCTACAACCTGCAGCGCCGCCTCGACGGCGTCAACGACGTCCTCGAGCAGCACCCCGGCATCACCATCGTCGAGACCTTCGACGTCAAGGAAGACATCGTCCGGGCCGGCGAGATCATCGCCACCACGACCAACCGCCATCGGGATCTGGCCGCCTGGATTTCGGTCGGCGGCTGGCCGATCATGACGCGCAATGCCCTCGATCCGGTGGACAGCGCGCGCACCCGCGTCTTCAGCTTCGACACCATCCCGCCGGCGCCCGAACTGCTCAAGGCGGGCAAGGTCCACACCCTGCTCGGGCAGAAGTACTTCGGCTGGGGCAGCGAGGCGGTTCGCCTGCTGTCGGAGATCAAGGCCGGCCGGATGCCGCCCCAGAAGATCATCGACTCTGGCGTGGACGTGGTCACTCGCGAGAACGTCGACGCCTATCTCGCCGAGTGGCACAAACTGGAAAGTGGTCGCTGACCGGTTCGCGATGAGTGCGCTGGCGTTCGAGGAGGTCCGCAAGGCCTTCGGTGGCGTGCAGGCGCTGCGCGGCGTGACCCTGTCGGTCGCCGCCGGCGACGCACACGCCGTGATGGGCGAGAACGGCGCGGGCAAGAGCACCCTGATGAAGATCGCGGCCGGGATTCTCCGGCCCGATGCCGGCCGGCTGCTTGCCGACGGGCAGCCGATCGACCTGACCGACGCGCGGGCGGCGCTCGATCACGGCATCGGCCTGGTTCATCAGGAGACCTTGTTGTTTCCCAACCTCGACGTCGCCGAGAACGTCTTCGCCGGCCGACCGGTGACGCGCGGGATGTTCATCGACCGCAGCGCGATGTACCAGCGCGCCGAGGCGCTGCTGCAGCACCTGCACCTGCACCTCGACCCGGCGACGCCGGTGTCGAGCCTCAGCGCCGCCCAGCAGCAGTTGCTGCAGGTGGCGCGGGCGCTCGCGTTCCAGTGCAAGGTCCTGATTCTCGACGAGCCGACCACCTCGCTGACCGATTCGGAAGTCGATCACCTGTTCGCGGTGTTGCAGCAGTTGCGGCAACGCGGCGTCACCCTGGTCTACGTCTCGCACCGGCTGCCCGAAGTGTTCCGCCTGTGCCAGACCGTCTCGGTGCTGCGCGACGGGCAGCACGTCGGCACCTGGCCGCTGGCCGACAAGTCGCCGCGCGACATCGTCAGGGCGATGGTCGGCCGCGATCTGGAGACCGGTCATGGCAAGGGCCGGGTCAGTGATCGGGTCCGGCTCGACGTGCGCGGGCTGACCCGCCGGCCGTACTTCGCGGACGTCTCGCTGCAGGTCCGCGAGGGCGAGATTGTCGGGCTGTTCGGCCTGGTCGGCGCCGGCCGGACCGAGGTGATCGAGACCATCTTCGGCCTGCACCGCGCGCAGGCCGGCAGCATGGCTGTCGACGAGGCCCCATTCGCTCCGCACGCACCGGTCGATGCGGTGCGACGCGGCGTGGTGCTGACGCCCGAGATGCGGCAGACCCAGGGGCTGTTCTTCAACCTGCCGATCAGCGAAAACCTGCTGCTCGCGCGCCAGGCGGCAGGCGGCGACTGGGGCCGCCATCCGACCGGAGCCCGAGCCGAGTGCGAGACACTGCTGATGCGGTGGGGCATCAAGGCCGCCTCGGTCGACGTGCCACCCGACAGCCTGAGCGGCGGCAACCAGCAGAAGGTCGTGCTCGCCAAGTGGCTGCTGACCGGTCCGCGGGTGCTGCTGCTCGACGAGCCGACCAAGGGCGTCGACGTCGGCGCCAAGCACGACATTCATGCCCTGATTCGCGAGGAGGCCGCGGCCGGCATGGGCTGCCTCGTGGTCTCCAGCGATCTGCCCGAACTGCTCGCGCTGGCCGATCGCATCGTGGTCCTCAAGCAGGGCCGCGTGCAGGGCGAACTGGTGCGCGGCGCCACCGAGGAAGACGTGATGCACCTGGCCACCCGGACCGAGAACACGGACGCGGCATGAGTGCGCCAACGACCCACGACCCGGCCGTGGCCCGCGTCTCGCTGCCGGCCTGGCAGCGGGCGCTGCGCACCCGCGAGCTGAGCACGCTGGCGATCCTGCTGGCCGAGATCGCCTTCTTCACCTGGTACCTGTGGCCCGAATACGGGGGCCGGCACCCATTCCTCAACGCCGAGAACGGCCTGCTCATCCTCAAGTACTCGGCCATCTACGGCATTGCCGCGATCGGCGCGTCGATGGTGATCATCTCGGGCGGCGTTGACCTGTCGCCGGGAGCGGTGATTGCGCTGTCCACGGT
>JACDAO010000517.1 GCA_013695405.1 Acidobacteriota bacterium
TGTCGTAGCCGGCCCTCCCGGCCGGCCGCCGGCGTGCGAGCCGGCCGCCAGTCTGCCACCCGCCCGGCCAGCGGACGGCGACATCCGCACCCAGCCCGAACGGCGCGTAGTCGTCCACATATTTCGACAGCCCGTCGAGCCGATTGGTCTCGACCCGGGTCCAGGCGGCGTGCACGCCAGTCGAGACGGGGCCGTGCTGTCCGCGCAGCGCCAGCTCGGCACCCTGGCTGCTCACGCGACGGATGTTCGCGGTGCGCCAGCGCTCGGTGGAGGTCGGACGGACCCAGTCGATGACGTCGCGCTCACGACGCACGAACCCGGTGGCGCTGACCACCCAGGTGGTGCCGACGTAGGCGTCCAATCCGGTGTCGGCGGTCCAGCCGTGTTCGGGCGCCAGCGCGGCGGTCGCCTGATGGTTCGGGTCCACGTAGTACCGCTCGGTGAAGGTCGGCACACGGAACGACCGGCCGACGCTGGTTCGCCACTTCAGGCGCGGCCGAATCGGCAGCGCCGCCGCCAGCGACGGACTCCAGGCCACCCCGAACGCGGAGTACCGGTCGACGCGCACGCTCGGGTACAGGCTGAGACGACCGGCCGTGGCCTCCAGTTCGGCCATGCCGCTCACCCGCGACTCGTCGCGGTCCCCGAGCGACGCCGAGCGCAGCCACTCCACCGTCCCCTCCGCCCCAGCGGTGAGCCGCACGCCCGGCTGCACGCGGGTCGTGACTTTGACAGTACCGCCACCGACGTGGGTGCGATGCTCGTTGGCCTGCGCGGTCGCGATGCGCTGGTCGTAGACGAAGCGGTCGCCGTGGCTACGGAACCACGCATCCGTGCTCATCGTCGCCTGCGCCGGCAGTTGCTGCGTGCGGCGCGCCGTGACCATCGTCTGCGTGGTCCACTCGTGAGAGGGCGCCGGTCCGTAGAAGCCGGCGGCGCCGAAGTCCTTGTCCAGATGCGAGAACGCGACGGCGGTGCCACCCAGCTGCAGCGCCACCCTGGCCTGCTGGTGGATGAAGTCGCGCGCTGGCGCGAAGCCACCCGAGCGGTCGAGGCTGGCGCTCAGGCCACGCAACGCACCACGCTGATCGGGCCGCCACGCCGCGGACGCCTGGACCAGTCCGTGCGCCCCGGCGGCGACCCGCCCTGTCGGATCGGCTGCGCCCTGGCGCGTGACGACGTTGATGACGCCGCCGACCGCATCGGCGCCGTGCAGCGACGACCCTGCGCCAGCCACCAGCTCGATCCGCACCACGTCCTCGAGCGCCACCGGGATGTCGCCGTTGTGATGACCGCTCTGCGGGTCGTTCAGGCGGACGCCGTCGACCAGCACCAGCGTCTGGCCGAACCCGGCCCCGCGAATGCTGATGTCGGCCTGCGACCCGAAGGGCCCACGCTCGCGAACCCACACCCCGGGCAACAGCCGCAAGGCGTCGATCACCGACGCCACCGGCAGGCGCTGCAGGTCCTCGGCGGTGATCACGCTCAGGGTCCGGCCGACCGCTCCGGCAGCCACAGGCGTCGCAGTGCCGGTGACGACCACGCGCTCGTCCACGGGGGGCACTGGCGGTTGCGCCAGGCCCGCCGTCGCCGTCAGCGTCGCGAACACGGCGAGCAGTCGGACCAGCGCTCTCACAGCCTCGGATTGTAGCCTCCCCGCGGTACACTGAGCGGGTTGTCCTGCTGCCGTCCATCCTCGACCGGCGTGGCTCGCCTTTCGATATTCACGGTATTCGCGGCCTGCACGCTGGCGCTCGCCGTCACGGCATCGGCGCAGTCCCGCGGCACGCACTGGCTCACCTACGAGGCCGCGTTCGCGCCATCGGAAGGAGGCGCGAGTCCCGGCCTGCAGCCACTGCCCCAGGTGACCGGCTGGCTCGACGACGAGCACTACCTGGAAGTGCGCGATGGCAAGGTGCTGCGCGTGTCGCTCGACGGCTCCTCGGCGCTGCACGAGGACTCGACCGAGCTCGCGTCTATCGCCCCAGCCGGCATCACCGGCAATCCGGAGGCCTCACGCACCGTCGATGGCCGCCTCCGCATCGTCCTCGTCAAGGACGATCTCTGGGCCATCGACACCGCGGCCCGCACCAGTCAGCGGCTGACCCAGACGCCAGCGGCCGAGCAGAACGCCACCCTGTCTCCGGACGGCCGCGTGGTGGCGTACACGCGCGCCGGCAACCTGTTCACGTACGACCTGGCCGCCAGACTCGAGCGCCAGTTGACCGACGACGGCAGCGGCACGGTGCTCAACGGCTACGCGTCGTGGGTGTACTTCGAGGAGATTCTCGGCCGCGCCTCCCGCTACCGCGCGTTCTGGTGGTCGCCCGACAGCAGGCGTCTGGCCTTCCTGCGTTTCGACGACGGGCCGGTGCCGGTGTTTCCCATCTACTGGGCCGACGGACAGCATGGCCGGCTCGAAGCACAGCGCTACCCCAAGGCCGGCGATGCCAACCCGCTGGTGCGGGTCGGCTCGGTCGGGGCCAGCGGCGGCGCCGTGACGTGGATGGACTTTCCACCCGCGGCCGACCACTACCTGGCTTGGCTGTCGTGGACGCGAGACAGCCGGCAGGTCCTGATTCAGTGGATGAACCGCGAGCAGGACGTGGTGCGAGTGCTGCACGGCGACCCCGCAACCGGGGCGGTGCGCCCGCTGTTCGAGGAACGGCAGCCGACGTGGGTCAACTGGTTCGAGGACCTGACCACACTCTCGACAGGCGAACTGCTGGTCCGCAGCGACGTCGACGGCTGGGAACACCTCTACCTGCACGCAGCCGACGGCACCCGGCTGCGGCAGTTGTCGACAGGCCGCTGGCGCGTCCGCAGCCTCGTCAAGGTCGACGAGCGTGCCGGGGTGGCCTACGTGCTGGCGACGCCGGGGACGACGGGCTCGACCTGGAACACAGAGTTACGGCGCGTGCGCCTCGACGGCTCTGGCGTCGACGTCGTGACCAGCGTGCCCGGCACGTATCAGATCCGGATGTCGCCCGGAGGGACGCACTTCCTCGCAACGCGATCGAGCGTCGGCGAACCCTCGACACTGACCTTGCATCGCGCCGACGGCACGGTGATCCGTCAGCTCGGCAGCGCCGCTGGTGTTGCAGCGGCCTCGATCGCCTGGGGCAACAGCGAGCTGTTCACGATCCCGTCTGGCGACGGCTACGACCTGCCGGCGTTGTGGGTGCTGCCGCCCGACTTCGATCGGCGCAAGACCTACCCGGTGCTGATCAACGTTTACGGCGGGCCGAGTGCCGGCACGGTTCGCAACGCCTGGCCACCGGCGCAGGCTCACTACTGGGCGCAGCGCGGCGTGATCTGGATGGCCCTCGATCATCGCGGCAGCGGGCATCACGGTAAGGCCGGCACGGCGCAGATGCACCGGGCACTCGGCAAGTGGGAGATGCACGACTACGCGGCGGCCGCGACCTGGCTGCGGGCCCAGCCGTTCATCGGCACACGGCCGATTGCGATCACCGGCGGCAGCTACGGGGGCTACACCACGCTGATGGCGATGACCCGCGGAGCCAGCCACTTCGACGTCGGCCTGGCGAGTGCCCCGGTCTCGGACTGGCGGCTCTACGACACCGTCTACACCGAGCGCTACATGGACCGCCCGGCCGAGAACCCGGACGGCTATCGCGACGGCGCCGTGCTGACATGGGCTGACCGCTACAAAGGCGGGTTGCGCCTGACCCACGGCACCATCGACGACAACGTCCACTTGCAGAACTCGCTGCAGGTCATCGACTGGCTGACCGAACACGACAAGTCGTTCGAGCTGATGATCTATCCCGATTCGCGCCACGGGCTGCAGGCGAGCCAGCGCAAGCATGCGGCACGCGAGACCCACGACTACTGGGTGCGCACGCTCCTCGGAGGCGTGCTGCCGGCGCCTCAGCTGCAGTCTGCGAGCGCCCACTCCAGCACCCGCTGACGCGGCCGGAACGGCGTCACGTACCCGAGCCCGAGCAAGGCCACCGCGCGCTCGACCAAGTCCACGTCGTCGGCGTCCGTCGGCTCGAGGTCGGCGTGGGCGTCGCCGGCACGAGCCACGTCACGAAGCGCATCGAGCGGCACCAGTCCAATCAGTTCCGATCCCATCACCTGCGCTCCGACCGCCGCGGCTTCGTCGGCGATCGCGGCGTACGCGACGTGCATCGGCGTGGCCTCGAGGTCGAGCAGGTTCAGCGACACCTGGGCATGCCCGTAGGTCGGCATGCCCCATCCGATTGCACGCACCGCCGGCAGCCGTCCGCGCACGCGGACAGGCGCGCCAGCCCCATGACGGACGACGAGGCCGGACGCGCGCACGCGCGCCGCAATTGCCTGCGCCACGGCGACGTCGGCGGTGTTCAGGGC
>JACDAO010000519.1 GCA_013695405.1 Acidobacteriota bacterium
CGACGAGGCCCTCCGACAGTTGGCCGTGCGGCAGCAACGCGACGCCCCGGCGCTCGACGTGGTGCTGCTCGGGATCGGCGCCGATGGCCACACCGCGTCGCTCTTTCCTGGTGGCCCGCTGCTCGACGCGGCGGCCGCATCGGAGAGCGACGACGGGCGATGGGCCGCGGCGGTGGAGGTGCCGTCGCTGTCAACCTGGCGGCTGACCCTGACGCCCGAGACACTCCGTCACGCCCGCGCGGTGCTGCCGCTGGTCAGCGGCGCCGACAAGCACCAGGCGCTGCGGCGGGTATTCGGCGAGGATTCGCCGGTCACCGAAATCCCGGCCCGCCTGCTGCTCGACCTGCCCGGCGACGTCGCCTGGTTCGTCGATGCGGCGGCTCTGTTCGGCCGCCCGTAGAAGACCCCCCGTAGGCGCCGGACTTGTAACGTCCCGTAGGCGCCGGACTTGTCCGGCGCGTGCGCGTGCCACTCCTGCGGGAGGCTGCCAGTCAGTCGATCGGCACGATCTCGACCTCGGCCTGGCCCGGCGACAGGGTCACGCGCGCCACACTCGGCGTCACGTCGAACCGTCGTGGACCTGCCGCGCCCGGGTTGACCACCAGGCGCGCTCCTTCGCGGTGGACCACCGCGCGGTGGGTGTGGCCGAACACGAGCAACCCGGCCTCGGGGTATCGTCGGAGCAGCAACGCCGGCGACGGACGGCCGACCTCGTGGCCGTGACTGACGTGCACCCGCCACCCCTCGACCGAGAGCCACCTGTGGCCGGCCAGTTCCGGCACGTGCGGGTCGTCGACATTCCCGTGGACGGCGTGCACCGGCGCCAGCGCGGCCAACTCGAACAACACGTCGCGATTGCCGACGTCGCCGGCGTGCACGATCAGCGCAACACCCTCGAGGGCACGCATCGCCGACGCGCGGAGCAGTCCATGCGTGTCGGAAATCAAGCCGATGGTCGACGGCACGGGATGTGGATCTCCTTGCTCCGTACGATGCGCCTGTCGAGATGGCGCCGCCGGACCCGCCCAGCCGGACTGTGTCGAGGCGCCGAGGGACCGATTGTAATCAACAGAGGCCATGTCCACACCTGTCACCGACCGTTCGATCGTCACGCCCATCCACGGTCGCTACTTGCTGCGCGTCCCCGAGTCCACCGCGCACGGGCCGCTGCGGAACGCGCCGATGGCGGTCGGCTTCCATGGTTATGGTGAGTCAGCCGAGGCCCAGATGCGGCGGCTCGAGTGCATTCCGGAACTCGAGTCATGGGCGCTGCTCAGCATCCAGGGCCTGCACCGCTTCTACGGGCGGGGCCGCGACGTGGTGGCCTGCTGGATGACGCAGCAGGACCGCGAAGACGCCATCGAGGACAACCTGCGCTACGTGCGCAGCGTGGTCACCGAGGCGATCTACCAGACTGGCGAGCCACGAGCCCTGGCGTACGTCGGCTACTCGCAGGGCGTGGCGATGGCCTGGCGAGCGGCGATCCTCGGCGCGCGCCGCGTCGACGGGCTGGTGGTGTTCGGCGGCGACGTGCCGCCAGAGTTCGGCGTCCGGCCGCTGACGCAGTGCCCGCAGGTGCTGCTCGGTCGCGGCCGTGACGACCCGCACTACTCGGTCGCTCAGTTCCAGGCCGACCTCGATCTCCTCGGCGGACGCCATGTCGCGGTCGAGCCTGCCGAAGTGCCGGGCGGCCACGAATGGTCCGATCTGGTCGGCCGCGAAGTGGGCGGCTTCCTGGCCCGGCTGGTCAACCCGTCGGCCGTGAGCGACCTGGACGTCTTCCCTTCGTAACGGTGCCTCAGCCCGAATTGCGCAACCCGGCGCTGATCCCGGCAATTGTCCGGACCAGCGGCCGGGTCGCGTCGACCTCGCCGGCCCGGTGTCGTTCCAGCAACGCGACCTGCATCGCGTTGATCGGATTCACGTAAGGATTCCGCAACCTGATGGTGCGCTGCACGACCGGATGCCGGTCGAGCAGGGTCTCGACCTCGACGATCCGCAGCACCACGTCGGTGGTCCGGGCGTGTTCCTCCTCGATCTGTGCGAAGTGGCCGTGCGGATCGGCGTCGGCCGGCACCAGCGGCAGGTACGTGCGGGCAATGTCGAGGCTGGTCTTGGCCAGCGTCATCTCGAGGTTTTCGACGATCGACCGGAAGAATGGCCACTCCCGGTACAGCCGGCGAAGCGCTGCCAACCCGTCGGCGGTGTCGGCCAACGGCGCCAGGCCGCTGCCGCACCCGAACCAGGCCGGCAGCAGGCATCGGTTCTGGGTCCAGGCGAAGACCCACGGGATGGCGCGCAGCGACTGCAGGTACTCGGCGTCCTCGGCCGGACGCCGGGCCGGACGCGACCCGATCTCGAGCAGCGCCAACTCGTCGACCGGCGTGAACGACCGGAAGAACCGTACGAACGCCGGGTTGTGCCAGACGAACCCGCGAAAGGTGCGCTCGGCGACGCGGCCAGCGTCGGTCATCAGGTCGCGGCCGAACGGCGGTGCGCTCGAGCCGACCACGTCGGGGAAGGTCGACAACAACGTCGCCGACAGCGCCGCCTCGAGGTTCCGGTAGGCCAGCCCCGGCAAGCCGTACTTGAACGAAATCGTCTCGCCCTGTTCGGTCAGCTTGAGCCGGCCTCGTCCCTGGCCGCCCGGCTGCGCGAGAATCGCGGCATGGGTCGGGCCGCCGCCGCGGCCGGCGCTGCCGCCACGGCCGTGGAAGATGGTCAGGTCGATGCGGTGGCGCGCGGCCACGTCGGCCAACGCTTCCTGCGCCTCGTAGATCGCCCATTGCGCGGCGAGATAGCCGCCGTCCTTGGCCGAGTCCGAGTAGCCGACCATCACCTCCATCCGACGGTCGCGGGCCTCGAGCACCGTGGCGAACTCTGGCGACGAGGCCAGCGCCTCGACGATTGGCCCGGCCCGCTGCAGGTCGTCGATCGACTCGAAGAGCGGGACGATCGACAACACCAGGCCGACCTCGCGGGCCAGCGTCGCCGCCAGCAGCACCGGCTCGGGTCCGGTGGTCCCCGACAGGATCAACGTGTCGCAGACCGCCGGTCCGTGCTGGCGCTGGAGGTCGGCCACCACCTGCAGGGTCTCGACCACCCGCGGCCGCTGTTCGGCCAGGTCGCGCGTGTGTACGCGCACGTCGACCTTGGTGACGTGGAAACCGAACAGCTCGACCCGCCGCCGCAACGCCGCCAGCCGACCGTTGGCGATGCGCTCGCCCTTGTGCGCTCGCAGGGAGCGATCGAGCAGCGCCAGATCGGCCTCGAACTCGGCGGCGTGCGCGTAGCCATCGGCGTCGGCGGCGATCGTCCGATCCAGCCGTCGGTGCATCAGCCAGAGCTTGCGGCGGTACGGCTCGTCGTCCGACGAAGCGCCGATCTCGACGGCGACGTCGGGGAAGCGCCGCTCGTCGTCGGCAATCGAGGCCAGCAGCGCGTCGTCGACCGCGACCAGCGCGCGCGACACGCCCAGCG
>JACDAO010000550.1 GCA_013695405.1 Acidobacteriota bacterium
ACAGCGGCCAGTCCTGCACGCGGTGCAGACGGCGAGACACCGGCGAGGCCGCGGTGAGGAAACGCAGCGTCGGGAACGGCAGCGTGCGTGGCTGCCGTCGTGACCATAGGTGCGCGATCAGCGGCAACGCCACGCCCAGCGCGAAGGCCCAGGCCCACGGCGAGGCCCAGGTCATCGCACGCCCCCCGCCTGCGGAGCGCGCTGGCGCATGAAATCCCTGAGGACGTCATCGATCGCCCGGCTGGTGTCCGCGGCGACGAAGGTGATCCCGTCGGCGTGCGCCAGGGTCCGTTGCTCGCTCACGAACGCCGTCATCCGGGCGGTGTACGCCGCGCGTACCGCGGCCCCTTCCGTCACCAGACGCTGACCTGTTTCCAGATCGACGAACTCGACCGCGTCAGCGCCGGACAAGATGCGTTCGTCGGGCGTCAAGACGTGGAAGACCACCACCTCGTGGCCCATGCGTCGCGCTTCGCGCATGGTGCCGTGCCAGCCAGGCACGCCATAGAGATCGGAGATCAGCACCAGGCAGCCGCGTCGTCCGAGTCGGGACACCGCACGACGCAACGCCCCGGCCAGGTCGGTCTGGCCTGCCGCGTTCAGGCCCGCCAGCGTGCCGAGCATGCGCACCATGTGGGCGTGGCCGGTGCGCGCCGGCAGCGACGCCGCCACCTCCTCGCCGTGGCCGACCAGTCCGACGGCTTCGCCCTGCTGCACCAGCAGGTACGTCAGCGCCGCGGAGATCAGCACCGCCATCCGTAACTTGGAGAGCGCGCGTCCGTCGGCAAAGCCCATCGAGCCGCTGGTGTCGATCGCGATCATCACCGGCCACTCGGTCGTCTGCCGATAGACCCGCGTGAACAGCCGATCGGTGCGGGCATAGTGCTTCCAGTCGAGATGCTTGAGGTCGTCGCCCGGCAGGTACGGTCGCATCTGCTGGAACTCGGCGCCGGTGCCGGTATAGGGACTGCGATGCGACCCGAGCCGCGCGCCTTCGACGATCAGGCGCGCCGCCAGTTCGAGATCCGCGATCTGCGCCAGCAGCGCCGGATCGAGCGACAGCGGTGGCGAGGGCACGATCAGGGCCGCGCCGGCACCTCGGCCAGCAGCCGCATGACGATCGCATCGGCGTCGAGCCCCTCGGCTTCGGCCTGGAAGTTGACCAGCACGCGGTGCCTGAGCACCGGCAAGGCCAGCGCCTCGACGTCGTCGAGCGAGACGGTCGCACGGCCCTCGAGCAGGGCGCGCGCCTTGCCGCACAGCAGCAATGCCTGGCCGGCGCGCGGGCCGGCGCCCCAGCGCACGTAGCGGGTGATGACCGCCGGCGCTTCCGGCTCGGTCGGCCGCGTGGCCCGGACCAGCCGCGCGGCGTAGTCGACGACGTTGCGCGCCGCCGGTACCTCGCGCACCAGCGCGTGAACGGCCGCGATGTCCGCGCCGGTCGCCACCACCCGCGCCTCGGCGCCTGCGGTCGCGGTGGTCTGCGCCAGCATCTGGCGCTCTTCGTCGGCGGTCGGATAGCCGATCACGACGTTGAGCAGGAAGCGATCGAGCTGGGCCTCGGGCAGGCTGTAGGTGCCCTCCTGCTCGATCGGATTCTGTGTCGCGAGCACGAACTGCGGCGACGGCAGGTCGTAACGCACGCCGCCGACCGTGACCTGTCGTTCCTGCATCGCCTCGAGCAATGCCGCCTGGGTGCGGGGCGGCGTCCGGTTGATTTCGTCGGCCAGCAGGATGTGCGCGAACACCGGACCGCGCAAGAAGCGAATCTCGCGGCGGCCGGTCGAGCGATCCTCTTCCATCACCTCGGCGCCGAGGATGTCGGAAGGCATCAGGTCGGGCGTGAACTGGACTCGGTTGAACGACAGGTCGACGGTGCGCGCCAGCGTCTTGATGATCAGCGTCTTGGCCAGACCCGGCACGCCGCGCAGCAGGCAGTGACCGCCGGCAAAGAACGTCGTCAGGATTTCCCGCACCACGAGCCGTTGGCCGACAATGGTCCGTGCGAGTTCGGACTCCAGCCGTCGGCCGAGTTCGGCCGCTTCGTCGATCGAGACCTCGCGTGCGGGCATGGACTCCTGGAATTGTACCAACCGGATCGGCTGCGCCGATACGCGCGCGGCGGCCGCGCCGTTTCGTTGACAGCCGCAGCGCATGGGGCTACGCTTCAGCGGTTTCTCGGTATTCCTGCCGGCAGAGCCCTTTCCATGCCCAGCACGTCCAAGTGGGAATCCCTTCCCACCGAAGCCATCAATCCGCACAGCCTCCGCCTTGACACCGCCTCGATTGGCGAGGTCGTCGACCTGATGGTCAACGAGGACCGTCGGGTGGTGTCGGCGGTCCAACGCGAGAAGGAACGGATCGCCAGCGGCGTGCAGATCATCACCGAGGCGTTCCGCAAGGGCGGCCGGGTGATCTTCGTCGGCGCGGGCACCAGCGGACGGCTGGGCGTGGTCGAGGCGGCCGAGATGCCGCCGACGTTCGGTGTCTCGCCGAGCCGGGTGCGGGCGCTGATGGCCGGCGGCAAGGACGCCGTCTTCACGCCCAAGGAAGGCGTCGAGGACGACTACGAGGAGGGCGCGCGAGCCATCGCGCGGTTTCGACCGCAGAAGCGCGACGTGGTGATCGGGATCTCGGCCAGCGGGGTCACGCCGTTCGTGCGCGGCGCGCTGACCCGGGCGCGCAAGGCCGGTCTCCGGATCATCTTCGTGACCTGCTGGCCCGGCAGCGAACTGCAGAATTTTGTCGACCTGATCATTGCCCCGGCGGTTGGACCCGAAGTGCTGACCGGCTCGACCCGCCTCAAGGCCGGCACCGCCACCAAGATGGTGCTGAACATGCTCACCACGATTGCCATGGTCCGCAGCGGCAAGACCTACGGCAACCTGATGGTCGATCTGCAGACCAACAACGAGAAGCTCAAGGACCGCGGGCGGCGGATCATCTCGATCGCCACCGGCGTCGACTACGACACCGCGTCCCGGCTGCTCAAGGCCGCGCGCAACGACGTCAAGGCGGCGATCGTGATGCAGAAGACCGGCCTGTCGCTGTCCAAGTCGCTGGCCACGCTGCGCAAGTCGCACGACTCGGTGCGCGAGGCGGTCGGCGAGGACGCGGAGCCGCGCCTGCGGGCGCTGCTCGGCCTGCTGCTCGAGAAGTAGGACAGGCGGGCGGGCCTACCGCAATCCGGCGGCGGCTTCGCTGTCGCAGATGATCTCGACCTCGGTGTGCAGTTGCAGGAACGACGCCGGTAACAGGGTGGTCACCGGTCCCCTCACCGCCGCTGCTATCGTTCTCGCCTTGCGCGCGCCCGTCACCAGCAGCAGCAGCCGGCGCGCCTTCAGGATCGTTCCCATCCCCATCGTCATCGCTTGTGCCGGCACCTGCGAGACGTCGTCGTCGAAGAAGAAGGCATTGGCCTCACGCGACGGCGCCAGCAACGTCATCACGTGCGTCGCGGCCTGCAGGCTGTCGCCCGGCTCGTTGAAGCCGATATGCCCGTTGGCACCGAGGCCGAGGATCTGCAGGTCCATCCCACCGGCCGCGTCGATCAGCGCCTCGAAGCGGTGGCACTCGGCCTCGGGGTCGGGGGCCAGTCCGTCGAGGACGACGCCGCGGCCGGCCGGCAGATTGACACGGTCGAACAGGTAGCGCCGCATGTAGGCACGGTAGCTGCCGGGATGCAGATCGCCGATACCGACGAACTCGTCGAGGTTGAAGGTCGTGACCTGCGCGAAGTCGAGACCATCGGCGGCATGCGCGTCGGCCAGACGGTCATACAGCAGCACCGGGGTCCGTCCGGTCGGCAGGCCGAGCACGGTGCGCGGTTGCTCGTGCAGCAGGTCGGCGACGCGTTGCGCCGCAAGGTCGGCAACCGCATCAGGGTCGTCACACAGCGAAATGATCACGGGTCTTGTAGGTCGGGAGATTGGCCTCGCCGCGGGCTTCGGCCAGGGCGAGACGGACGGCGCCGATCGCCGGGTCAGTCATGAGGAGTTGGATGTCGTCGGCGCGAACGAGGCCGGAGAGACGGGTGCGCAGCGCGTCCTGCAGCCACGGCACGGCACGGAACGCGCCGCCGGCCATGATGACCGGGCAGGGATCCCCGTCGAGTTCGAGCTGGCGCAGCACCGAGCGCGCCGCCGCCGCCAACTCGTCAGCGGCGACTGACGCGATGTGCGAGGCGACGAGGTCGCCGGCGCCGAGAGCCCGTTGCACGAGTCCGGCGCAGCGGGCGATGTCACTCGGGTTGAGGTAGTCGCGATAGACCTGCCGGACCAGCTGTTCGGGACGCGCGGCGCCGAAGAACTCGAGCACCAGCGGGGTCAGGGCGGTCGACGGCCCCCGGCCATCGGCGGCGCGTACCACCGCCCGCAGCGCCTGCCGGCCGATCCAGAAACCGCTGCCCTCGTCGGCCAGGATGTAGCCCCAGCCGCCGGCGCGCGCCGCGTGATTGTCGCGGTTGCGACCGTAGGCGATCGAGCCGGTGCCGGCGATCACCACGATGCCTGGACCGAGGCCCGCGCCGGCGACCAGCGCGATCAGCGCGTCATTGGTCACCAGCACGCGTGCCCGCGCGCCGATGCGCCGCATGATCGCGTGGACCACCGCGCTGTCCTCCTCGCGGTCCGAGCCGGCAATGCCCAGGCAGATCACGTCGGGGCGCAGCGGACCGGAGCCGAGGGTCTCGTCGATCAGCTCGTGCAGGGTCTTCTCCACCGCCAGTTCGCCATGTGCCGACAGGTTGGCACCGCCACGTCGGGCCCGCGCGATCACCGCGCCGCTCCCGTCGGCCAGGACGGCATCGGTTTTGGTACCGCCGGCGTCGATGCCGATCACGAGCGGTGGTGTGGGAGGGCCCGGCATGACGCGACCGGGAGTATATACTTCGGCCACGCGCGGCTTCGTGCCTCGCGTCTGTCATCCATGCCCCAGCTGTCCCGCCGCGCGATCTTGCGGCTCCCTCTCGCCGGTCTCGTTCCGCCCCTGGGCTCGCCGTCTCCGGTGGTGGCGGTGCCGCGGTCGCGTGGCGAAGTCCGCGGGCTGTGGGTGACCCGCAGTTGGATGACCAGTTCGGCTCAGGTGGCGCAGGTGATCGGCGATGCCGAGCGTCACGGCTTCACCGCGGTGTTCGTGCAGGTGCGTGGCCGGGGCGACGCTTTCTACGCCGGCGGGCCGGATCCGCGCGCGGCATTGCTGGCGCGGCAGCCGTCGGGCTTCGATCCGCTGGCCGAGCTGATTGCGCGCGCGCGCCCGGCCGGCCTCGAAGTGCACGCCTGGCTGAACGTCAATCTCGTCGCGGGCTCGACCGCGATCGCGACCGCGCCGCAGCACGTGCTGGTGCAGCATCCCGAGTGGCTGATGGTGCCGCGCCCGCTGGCCGAGCAGGTGCTGCCGCTGTCGCCGCGGTCGCCGGCGTACGTCGCTGCGGTGGCGTCGTGGAGCCAGCGTCACGCGGCGCAAATCGAAGGCTTGTTCTCCTCGCCAATTCCAGAGGGCGCGCAGTTGCGCCTGATTGACGTGGTTGCACATCTGACCGCCGCCTATCGGCTCGATGGCCTGCACCTGGACTACATCCGCTATCCGTCGCCGGACTTCGACTGCAGCCGGGCCGCGCTCGACGCGTTCCGTGACGCGATCGTCAACGACCTGACCCCTGGCGAGCTCGCGGCACTGGACCAGCGGGCTCGACGAGCGCCGCTGGCGTTCATCGACTACTTCCCTGCTCGCTGGACCAGCTTCCGCAAGGAGCGCCTGACGCGGCTGGTCGGGCGACTCGCCGCGACCGCCCGGCAGGCACGCCCGGAGATCCGGATGTCGGCGGCGGTCTGGCCCGACCACGACGATGCCGTGCGGCGCAAGTTCCAGGACTGGCCGGCCTGGCTGCGGTCCGGCGTAATCGAGGCCGTCTGTCCGATGCTGTACACGTCCAGCGCCGCCACCTACGGCGGGCAGTTGCGTCAACTGGCCGCGCACCCGCGGGGCACGGTCTGGCCGGGCATCGGTGCCTTCAAGATCGAACCGGACGAGGCCGCACGCCGCGTCGACGCGGCGCGCGCGCTCGGCTTCTCGGGCGTCATGCTGTATTCGTACGACAGCATGACCGGCGGCGCCGGCCGGCCGTCGCCCTACCTGGGGACGCTGCAGCGACGCGCCTTCCGCGCCTCGTCCACGGCGTCTGCCGGTGCGGCGCGCTGACGCGCCGCGACGTGACGCGGGAGTGGCCGAGGCCGGCCGCGTGCTCGCGAGCTGCGTCGCCGACCAGCGCCTGCCCTGCGCGGTCGTTGAAGCGGGATCGTCGGCGGGAGTCGTGGCGAGCCTGGCGTTCGGCACCTCCCGCGACGCAATCTTCGATCTTGCCTCGCTGACCAAGGTCCTGGCCACCGGCCTGGTGACGCTGCGCCTGATCGACGAGGGTCGACT
>JACDAO010000603.1 GCA_013695405.1 Acidobacteriota bacterium
CGCATCTGGCTCCGCCTCTACTACGAATTTCCGGCCAGCGAATTGGCCTCGTCGGCCTTGCGTCAAGCCGAAACCGCCCTGGGCACCGCCGCGGTCGGCACCGCCGAGGCCGTGCCGCGCGACCTGACCCGAGCCGAAGCACTGCTGACCGTTGGCCGCGCCGCGGACGCGGCGGCGGCACTGCAGCACCTGCTGCCGCTGGCCTCCGCTCACCAGCGCGACCGGGTGCGCCTGGGCCTGGCAGAGGCTGCGTGCCTGCAGGACCGCTGCACCAGCGCCATCGACGACCTCACCGATCTCGCGGCCCGCGACGTGGGCTCTGGCGAAGCGGCGTTCCTCCTGGCCGGGGCGTACCGGGGGAGCGGGCGGATCGCCGACTCCCGCCAGCAGGTCGAGCGGCTCGCCTCGCGCCCAGCCGGCAGTGCCGCCGATCCGTGGGCCGAGCGCGCCCTCAACGATCTCGGCACGCACCTGATCAAGACCAGCGCCGATGCCGAGGCCGCCGACGTCTTCCGCCAGCTGTTCGATCGCAACCCCTCCGGCCGCCACGGCGAACGGGCGGCGTGGAAATACGGCTGGTGGAGCTACCGCCTGCAGCGGTACGACGAGGCGGTGCGGGTTTTCGAATCGGCCGCGGCGCACTTCCCGCGCGCCAACACCCGGCCCGCCTGGCTGTACTGGGCGGGACGCGCGCGCGAGCAGCTCCACGATCTGCCGACGGCCAGGCAGCGCCTGACGCTCACGGCCGTCGATTACCTGCACTCGTACTACGGTCGGCTCGCCTCCGACGCGCTGACCCGCCTGGGCGCGCCGGTGCCGACCAGTGCCTCGGGGCTGGCGCCCGATGCGGTGATCGCCTCGTTCGATGATGGGGAAGCGAGTCCGGACGCGACCGACCAGGGCCTGACCGGCGTCGACGACACGCCGGTGTCGCTGGCCACCGACAGCGCCCCGCCGACCGCCGACCTGATCGCCTGGCTGGTGTCGGCCGGGATGTTCGACGAGGCCACGCTCGAGATGCAGCACAGCAGGCGGGCCAACGGCCGTCATCCGCGGCTCGATGCGACGCTGGCCTGGGTCTACCGGCAGCAAGGCGAGATTCGACCGGCGATCAACACGATGCGCCAGGCCTATCCGCAGTACCTGTCGGCGAAGGGCGACGCCCTGCCGCGGCCAATCCAGGAAGTGATCTTCCCGATCGACTACGTGCCGCTGATCAAGCGCTACGCCACCCTGCACGACCTCGACCCGTTCGTGGTGGCGGCGCTGATCGGGCAGGAGTCGTCGTACGTGGCCGACGTCCGATCGCCGGCCGACGCGTGGGGCTTGATGCAGATCCTGCCGTCAACCGGCAGCCGCCTGGCCCGGGCCGAGGGCCTGACCCGGTTCCGTACCCCGATGCTGACCAACCCGGAGACCAACGTGCGGCTCGGCACACGGTACTTCGCCAGCCTGGTCCGCCAACTCGGCGGCGTCCCCTACGCGTTGGCCGGTTACAACGCCGGCGAGAACCGCGTCGTCCGGTGGAAGGCGGAGCGGCAGGGCGTCGAGCAGGCCGAGTTCATCGACGACATTCCGTTCCCCGAAACCCAGATGTACGTCAAGAAGATCCTCGGCACGGCGGTCGACTACCGCCGCCTGTACGGCAACCTGCTGGGCGAGCGCGGCGCAGAGTAGCCGCGCGGAACCGCCAGGCCGGCCCGACGACTCGGTCGCGGCGCTCGGCCGGCCGTTGCGCGCCGCCGCCGGCCGGGTGACAATCGCGGTCGTGCCCTCGATGATCCCGACCGCGGCTGCTGCCGGGTGGACGCTGCCCGCCTCACGACCCCGCGCGATCACCGCGCAGGCCATCCTCCTGATTGCAGCGGCCTGGCTGCTGCCGACCGCGGCGCACCTGTCTGGCTTGCCGGTGCGCCAGTTGTTGCCGATGCACTGGCCGGCGATCCTGGCGGGGCTGTGCTACGGCTGGCGATCCGGCCTGCTGGTGGGCGCCGGCGCGCCGCTGGTCAGCTACCTGATTGCCGGGATGCCCCGACCGGCAGTGATCCCGGCGATGACCGTCGAACTGGCGGCGTACGGCTGCATCGCCGGACTGATGATTGACGTCTTGCGCCGCGGCCGCGTCGAGGCGACCCTGGCCTCGCTGCTCGGGGGACGGCTGCTGTTCGTCGCCGTGATGGTGCTGACCGGCGCGGTGGTCGGACCGCTCGGCGACTACCTGCGCGCCGCCATGGTGCCTGGGCTGGCTGCTGCGGTGGTTCAGGCGCTGGTCCTGCCGCCGCTGGCGACGTGGTGGGTGCGCCGCGAACAAAGTCGCGGGTGAGTCCGGTCGGCTCAGCGCGTAGCCGTCGCACGAGGTGTAGCGGTCCCCGAGGTGTAGCCGCCCGACGAGGTGTAGCGCCGGACGAGGTGTAGCCGCCCGACGAGGTGTAGCCGCCGGACTTGTCCGGCGGTCACCCG
>JACDAO010000627.1 GCA_013695405.1 Acidobacteriota bacterium
GCGCGCCGCGGCCTGCAGCAGCGCCGGCATCCGGTGGGCGAGCAGCGCCGCGACGTCGCCACGGGTGACCCGCGCGACGCTGCCGATCGCCTTGAACTCGGTCGGCAACGCGGCATCTTTCAGGCCGGTTTCGATCTCGTTGATCCGCGCGGCAACCTCCGGCAACGCCGGGTCGAGGGCCAGCGCGCGACGATAGTCGGCCAGTGCGACGTCGTCCTGCCCTGCCGCGCGCGCCAGGTCGGCTCGCAGCGCCAGCGCGCGGGCGTCGCCGTCGTCGAGCGCGATGGCCCGATCGATCAGCGTGCGGGCACGCGCGTCGTTGTCCAGGCGCTGTTCGACCTCGGCGAGGTCCCGATAGAGGAAGCCGCTGTCGGGTGAGGCCTTGAGTGCGCGGTCGTAGGCGTCGCGGGCGTCGGCCAGCCGGCCTGCGCCGATCGCGGTGCGCGCCGAGGCGACGTCGCTCTGGACGGCGCGGAAGCGCAGGACTTCGACCCGACGCATCGCCACGCCGTCGGCCGGCGCCCGTTCGAGCACGGCCTGGTAGGACTCGAAGGCCTCGCCTTCCCGCCCGAGTTCGAGCAGCGCTTCGCCGCGGCCGATCAGGGCCGGGACGTAGCCCGGGGTGACACCGAGGACGCGGTCGAACGCCTGCAGCGCCACATCAGCCGTGCCCCTCGCCAGCGCGACGAAGCCGAGCGCGGCCCGGGACGGGTAATACGACGGCGTCCGCTCGAGCACCTCGCGCAGGGTGCGGTCGGCGCCGCGCAGGTCACCGCCCTGCAGCTGCGCCCACGCGAGATTGTGGGCGCGCGCCGACGCGGCCAGTCGCGCCAGGTCCGGCGGCACGTCAGGACGCGGGTAGTCCGGATAGCGATCCGGACCCGGTGCCACGACCGCCGGCGGCACGGTCCGTGCGCAGCCGGCTGCGGTGCCGAGCGCGATCAGCGCGGCCAGCGCGCTTCGCCGCCACCGCCGGGTCACAGCGACAGGCCTTCCTGCAGACGTTGCACAAGACGACGTGACACCTCCGCCTCGATGCTGACCCGGTCGCCGTCGGCGTCGTGACTCAGCACCCGGGCGACCCGGTAGAGCCGTTCGATGGCCTCGCGGTCTTCGACTCGCGACTGGTCGAAGGACAACGTCACCCGCCGGGTGTCCAGTTCGAGTGCGCGCGCGACGTCGAGCAGCAGGTCGTCGACGCCGTCTCCGGTGGCCCCTGAAATCAGCAAGCAACCCGGGTAGGCTTGCCGCACGTGTTCCCGAGCGCCATGGTCGAGTCGATCGATCTTGTTGAAGACCAGCTGCGTCGGCACCTCGGCGGCGTCGACCTCGCCGAGGACGCGCCTGACCGCCTGCAGGTGACGCTCGTAGTCGTCGATCGAGGCGTCCACGACGTGCAGCAGCAGGTCGGCGTCGGCAACCTCCTCCAGGGTCGCGCGGAAAGCGGCCACCAGGGCATGGGGCAGGCGGTCGATGAAGCCGACCGTGTCCGACAGCACCGCACGCTGCCTGTTCGGCAGGCGTAATTCGCGGGTCAGCGGATCGAGCGTGACGAACAACGCGTCGGACGCCACCGCGCTGTCGTGGGTCAGGCGGTTGAACAGCGTGGTCTTGCCGGCGTTGGTGTAGCCGACCAGGGCCACTGCGGGCGTCTCGCTGCGGCGGCGGCGGTCGCGCAACTGGCCGCGGCGCCGCCGGACGTCGTCGAGGTCGTCGCCGAGCGCCTTGATGCGCAGGCGGATGCGGCGGCGGTCGGTTTCGAGCTTGGTCTCCCCGGGACCACGGGTGCCGATGCCGCCGCCGAGTCGTGACAGCGCGCTCGAGGCTCCGACCAGGCGTGGCAGCAGATATCGCAGCTGTGCCAGCTCCACCTGCAGCTTGCCCTCACGAGTGCGGGCGCGCCGCGCGAAGATGTCGAGGATCAACTGGGTGCGGTCGATGACGCGCAGCTCGAGGATCTTCTCGATGTTCCGCAACTGCGCGGGAGACAGCTCGTGATCGAAAATCACCAGCGTCAGTCCGGCCTCCGCGCACGCTGCCTTCAGGGTCTCGAGCTTGCCCGACCCGATCAAGGTTGCCGGGTCGGGCCGGGCGCGCTCCTGCATCAGGCGCAACACCGGCTCGATGGCGGCGGCGTCGGCCAGGCCGGCCAGTTCGTCGAGGGCGTCCTCGACGTGCGCACGCCGGGTCGGGCCGCTGGCGAGCCCGACCAGTGCCGCGCGTTCCCGGCCGTGATCGGTGTCGTGTCCGGGGTCGCTCGGTTGCACGATTCGAATGGTAGCACCTCGATCAGGCGCCGATTCCCACCTCGACCGTGACCGCGCCGAGCGCCGTGGTCAGCGCCGCAGGCGGCAGGCTGACCAGCAGGCCCCGGGCGCCGCCGTTGACGTAGATTCGAGGCAACGCGAGCACCGTCCGCTCGACATAGGTCGGCAACCGCTGACGGGTGCCGAACGGCGACGTGCCGCCGAATCGGTACCCGGTGGCGCGCTGCGCGACGACCGCCTCGCACGGGTCGATCCGCCGCACGCCGATCTGTCGCGCCAGCGCCTTGAGCGAAACCTCGCGGTCGCCATGGATCAGCATCAGCAGCAGCCGGCGGTGGGCGTCCTGCAGCACCAGCGTCTTGATGACGAGGTGCTCGTCGACGTCGAGTTCGCGGGCCGAGACGCGGGTGCCGCCGCGCTCTTCGTAGCGGTACGGGTGCTCGTCGAACGCCACCCCGGCTGCGCGCAGGGCGCGAATCGCCGTCGTCGCGCTCACGTCTCCTCCAGCGTTGGCCACGACGCCTGATCGATCCGGTCCTGCCACAGATAGCTGACCATCAGCGCGACCACCGTCAGGGTGATGACGCCGACGATGAAGACGCTGCGAATGCTGATCCGGGCGAGCACGCCGCTGGCAATCGGACTGAGCGACAGCCCGACCAGCGAGGCACTGGTCAACAGGCTGAAGCCCGTCGACCGGGACTGCTCCGGGATGACGTGGCCCGCGGCCGTGAACGAGGCGGTCATCGCGATGCCGATGGCAAAGCCGAAGACCACCGTCGCCACCAGCAACACCGGCAGCGGCGCGCCCGTGACGTAGGGCACCAGGCCGACAGCCGCGACGATCGCGGTCAACCGCAGCAGCGTGCGCGGCGACCAGTGCTGCAGCAGGCGCTGGGTCAGCAGGTTGCCGGCCGCGCCGGCGGCCGCCCCGGCCGAGAACAGCAGGCCCGAGGCCAGCGCCACCTGATGTTCCGGCCAGCCGCTGCTGCCGAGGAACAGCGGCAGGACCGGGCCGAAGCTGCGATCGACCAGTTGCAGCGCGAAGATGACCCCGAGCAGCAGCACGAACTGCGGCAGCGCCGCGCCGTCGCCGAAGATCGGCGCCGCCGGCCGTTTCGGCGCGGGCGTGCGCGGCGCTTCGTGGAACCACCGCCAGACCAGCACGAACGCGGCCAGGTAGAACAGCGACGACACGAAGAAGGTCTGGCGGATGCCAATCGCGACCGCGAGCAACCCGCCGATCGCCGGCCCGATTGCCGGACCGAGCCGCTGCGCCGTCTGGACGGTGCCGATCGCGCTGGCCATCCGGTCGCGAGGCGCCGAGGCGGCGGCCATCGAAACCGCCAGCGCGCCGTAGCCGGCAAAGAACCCCTGCACGACACGTAACGCGAAGACGTGCCACGGTCGAGTGACCAGGCCCATCAGCACCATCGTCACAACGAAGCACGCCAGCGACCGCAGGACCAGGAACTTGTCGCCGTAACGGTCGGCCAGGCGCCCCCAGAGCGGCGCGAGCAGCGCGGTCATCCCGGGCGTGACGCCGAGGCTGAGCCCCGACCACAAGGCGATATCGGCCGGCTCGCGCATGCCCAGCTGCGCGAAGTAAATCGGCAGGAACGGCATCACCAGGGTGAAGCCGGAGAAGCCGATGAAGCAGGCGCCGGCGATCGCCAGCAGATTACGGTTCACGACGGCATCGGCCGGCCCCGGCCGTGGCTTACGAGTGAGGCGTCGCTTACGCGTGCGCCGGCTGGCCCGGCCACGGCGGCAGATCGCAGCGAGTCGACTTGTCGGTACGATAGCCGAGCAGGTAGTCAGCCTGCATCAGCGCGTGGATCTCGCGCGTGCCCTCGTAGATCACGGCGCCCTTGCAGTTGCGGTAGTAGCGGCCAACCGGGTACTCGTCCGAGTAGCCGTTGGCGCCATGGATCTGCACCGCGTCGCCGGCGGCGCGTTCCGAGGCCACCGTCGCCATCCACTTGGCCAGGCTGGTCTCGCGCGTGTTGCGACGACCGATGTTCTTCATCCAGCCGGAGCGCATCCACAGCAGCCGCGACGTCTGGTAGTCGGCCTCCATCCGCGCCAGCATTTCCTTGACCAGCTGATGCTGGCCGATCTCGACGCCGAAGGTCTGTCGCTCCCGGGCGTAGCGAGCACTGGCATCGCGGCAGGCGCGGATCAGGCCGGTCGCGCCGGCCGCGACCGTATAACGGCCCTGGTCGAGCGCGAACATCGCGATCTTGAAGCCTTCGCCTTCACGGCCGAGCAGGTTTTCTTCCGGGACCTCGACCTCGTCCATCTTGAAGAAGCCAGTGTTGCCGGCCAGGATGCCCCACTTCTGGGTCAGCGTGCCGCTCGAGAAACCGGCGAAGGCGCGTTCGACGATGAAAGCGCTGAGACCGCTGGCATCCTTGGCGCGCTTCTTCTCCATGTCGCTCCAGGCGATCACCAGGAAGTGATCGGCGACGTCGGCCAACGAGATCCACATCTTCTCGCCGCTGAGGCGGTAGCGATCGCCCTGCTTGATGGCCACCGTCTGGATGCCGCGGGCATCGCTGCCGGCCGCCGGCTCGGTCAACCCGAAAGTGGCGATCTTCCGGCCCTGCGCCTGGGGCACGAGGTAGCGGCGCTTCTGGTCCTCGGTCCCCCAACTGAGCAGCGACAGGCTGTTGAGGCCGACGTGCACGGACAGGATCACCCGCAGCGAGGTGTCGATGGCCTCGAGTTCCTCGCTGGCCACGCCCAGGCTGAGGTAATCCATCCCGGCCCCGCCCCACTGCTCGGGCACGCAGATGCCCAGCAGCCCGAGGTCGGCCATCGTCGGCAACGTCTGCGGATCGAAGCGGTGCTCACGATCAAGCGCGGCGATGCGGGGACCGATGTCCCGGGCCGCCCATTCGCGCACGGTCTGCTCGAGCAGGCGATGCTCGTCAGTCAGGTCGAAGTCGATCATCGAGTCAGGCTTTCGGCACCGGCTTGCGGAGCAGGACCTCACGGGTCTTGTTCTGCAGCAGCACGCTCTCGGTCACCGCCATGCCGGGAAACAGCCGGTCGATGTCGCGGTTCTGGAAGACGGTGCGCCGGGCATGGGAGGCCGGCGAGGTGCGGTGCTGCAGGTGCTGGGCATCGGTGATCACGTAGCGAGTGTAGGTCGCGGCGGTGTTGGCCACCGTCGAGAAAAAACACAGCACCACGCCGCCGGGCTTGACCCACTGCCCGACGCGCTGGCCGAGCGCCTTGGCCGCCGGCTTGTCGAGATAGTCGAACACGTCCCAGCAGAGAATCGCGTCGAAGCTCTCGGGCGCGTAGGTCAGGCGCGACGACAGCACCTCGGTCAGGGTCTCGAGTTGCCCGGCTCTGGTGAGGCGATCGAGGTCGCTGTACAGATCTTCGACCAGCAGTCTGCATCCGAGCTGCTCACCGAGGAAGGAGACGTTGCTGCCGACCACCGGGCCGAGATCGAGGACCACCGGCGAGGCACGCTGCCCCACCGCGGCGATGAACTTGGACAGGACTTTGGTGGCCACCGGTGGCCCGGCGGCCCGGGCACGATCGGTTCCGCTGCGCTCGCCCCCCCGGACCCAGCCCAGGATCCGTGAGGTCAGCGACCGGTCATCGGGAGGTACGGCCACGGCAGGTCCGGAAGACGCAGGCGGGGAGCCCGGAGGCTCCCCACCGGCACGAGTCAGACCTTGACGCCGGCGGCGACCGGAGCTGCCGCCGGCTTGGCGTCGCTCTTGACCTCGACCTTCGGGACGCCGCCGTTGCGGTTCATGTCGATGGCGCCGCGGAAGTGCGCACCCTCGGCAATCGCGACCTTCGGCGACGTGATGTCACCGTCGACCGAGCCGTTGTCGCGGATGTCGACCTTCTCGGACGCGTTGATGTTGCCGGTCACCTCGCCGAGCACCACCACGGCCTTGGCAAACACCTGCGCCTTGATCTTGGCGTTGGTGCCGATCGTCAGCACGTTGTTGTTCAGCTCGATCTTGCCTTCGACCTGGCCTTCGATGGTCAGGTCCTCACTGCCGCTCAGTTCGCCCTTGATGATCACGGACTTGCCGATGTTGCCGATGCTCATGGCGCCTCTCTCTGTAACGCCCGGCGCGGGCCGGGTCGGGGCCGCGGGCGTAGGCTCGGCAGCCGCCGGGGGTGGTGCGGCAGCAACTGCCGGCGGCGTGGTGGGCGGCGCTGCGGGAGCAGGTTGCCGCGGCGCGTCATCGCGTTTCCACATGGTTCAACTCTCCAGGAGTGGGTCTTGCAGGGTGGCGACGACCCAACGTCGCGCCGGAGTATATGGGAAGGCCGGAAACCTGTCTAGGCCAAGCAGTGCCGCGATTTACGGGCGATGGTACGATCTCCGCGTGGACAGTGGCCGGGCGCGCGCCTACTTCGATCACAATGCGACGACCCCGGTCGACCCCGAGGTGATCGCCGGCGTCGCCGCAACCATGCGCGACGAGTTCGGCAACGCGTCCAGCGTGCACCATTTCGGGCAGCGCGCCAAGGCCCGCCTCGAGGAGGCGCGCGAACAGCTGGCGGCGCTGATTGGGGCCAGCCCGGCCGAGCTGGTCTTCACGAGCGGGGGCACCGAGGCCGACAACTTCGCGATCCGCGGCGTGGCCGAGGCGCTCGAGCCGCTCGGCCGACGCCACCTGGTGACGACCGCGATCGAGCACGAGGCCGTGCTCACCACGATGCGCGCGCTCGAGCGCCGGGGCTGGCGGGTGACGCGCGTCAATCCGGATCGTTCGGGCGTGGTCAGCGCCGAGGCACTCGAGGCGGCGTTGGCGCCCGACACCGCCCTGCTCAGCCTGATGCACGCCAACAACGAGGTCGGCACCTTGCAACCGGTGGCCGCGTGCGCCGCGGTCGCGCGCAGTCGCGGCGTGCTGGTCCACACCGATGCCGTGCAGTCGGTCGGCAAGGTCCCGGTCGACGTGCGCGATCTCGACGTCGATCTGCTGACGCTGTCGGGCCACAAGTTCTACGGGCCGAAGGGGGTCGGCGCGCTGTGGATTCGCCGCGGCACGCGCCTGCTCGCCACCATGACCGGCGGCAAGCAGGAGCGCAGCCGGCGCGCCGGCACCGAGAACGTGCCCGGGATCGTCGGGCTGGGCATCGCCGCGCACCTGGCCGCGACCCGACTCGAGGAGGACGGCGCAGCCCAGACGGTGTTGCGCGACGTGCTCGAGCAGGGCGTACTGGCGGCCGTCGCCGAGACGCACGTCAACGGCCAGGGACAGGCCCGCGTGCCCAACACCACCAACATCGGATTCGCCGGCATCGAAGCCGAGTCGCTGCTGATCGCGCTGGACCTGGAGGGCTTCGCCGTCTCGACCGGATCGGCCTGCTCGTCGGGCACACTGGAGCCGTCCCACGTCCTCAAGGCCATGGGCCTGTCGCTGCACGACACCCAGAATGCCCTGCGCCTCAGCGTCGGCCGCCACACCACGCGCGACCAGGTCGATCGCCTGATCGCGGCGTTGCCGGCAATCACCGAGCGGCTGCGCGCCCTGACCGATCGTCGTGCCGCCATCCCAGGCGCCGACCGGCGGCCGGCCTGACCGTGCGCGTGGCCGTGGCGATGTCCGGCGG
>JACDAO010000671.1 GCA_013695405.1 Acidobacteriota bacterium
GTGGCCCCGTTCGAGGCGTACGTAGCAGGCCGGCTCGCAGCCCGGCCCTTGCCGGCGGCCGCGGATGGTCAGGCTGTCGGCGGTGGCCGCGACGTCGACGTCGGCGCGCCGCACCCCCGGAAGTTCCGCGACGACGACGAAGGCCTGGTCGGTTTCCGAGACGTCGGCTGGCGGGGTCCAGCCGGTGTCGCCACGGCGGTCGGCCTGTCCGGCTCGCGATCGGAGTTCACGAAGGGATTCCCAGCGCATGGACCTCATCGTAGCAAACCGGCGTGCTACCATCCTGCGGTTTGCCTGCCCCGGCCCGCGGCCGGGCCCCGTCCAGGAGTGACATGAGTACGGTCTCCGCCACGAAGCTTCGCAAGGGTCATCTCGTCAGGCACAACAACGACCTGTGCCGGATCGTCGAGACGCAGCACGTCACGCCCGGCAACCTGCGCGGGTTCGTCCGCGCCAAGATGCGCAAGGTCAAGGACGGGATCATGTTCGAGCACCGGTTCCGTTCGGAAGACATGGTCGAGCGGGCGATCCTCGACGAGCGCGAGATGCAGTACCTGTACAAGGACGGCACCGACTACTACTTCATGGACACGACCTCGTACGAGCAGACTCACATGTCGGAAGAGGCGCTCGGTGACGCGGTCAACTACCTGCTGCCCGAGTCGATGATCCAGGTGGAGTTGTACGACGAGGTGCCGGTCGGGATCGAGGTCCCGCCGACGGTCGACCTCAAGGTCGTGAACACGGTGCCCGGGATCAAGGGCGCCACGGCCAGTGCCCAGACCAAACCGGCGACGGTCGAGACCGGCTACGTGGTGACGGTGCCGGCGTTCGTCGACGTCGGCGACGTGCTGCGCATCAACACCGAGACCGGCGAGTATCTGTCGCGGGTCTAGCCGATCCTCCTGCTGGCGCACGTCCCCCGTGACCGATCAGAGCACCCAGCGTCCGACGCCCTCCTCCGGCTGGATCGAGGTGATCGTCGGCAGCATGTTCAGCGGCAAGAGCGAGGAGTTGATCCGGCGGATCCGGCGGGCCGAGATCGCCCGGCGCCGCGTGCAGGTGTTCAAGCCCGGGATCGACACCCGCTACTCCAACGATCACATCACCTCGCACAGCGACATGCGCTTGCCGTCCGAGTCGCTCGGATCGTCGGCCGACCTGCTGGCGCGGGTCTCCGAGGAGACCGAGGTGATCGGCATCGACGAGGGGCAGTTCTTCGACGCCGGCCTGCCGGCGGTCTGCAGCACCCTGGCCGACCGCGGCAAGCGGGTCATCGTCGCCGGCCTCGACCAGGACTACCTCGGGCGACCGTTCGAGCCAATGCCGCAATTGCTGGCGATGGCCGAGTACATCACCAAGACCCTGGCGATCTGCATGGTCTGCGGCGAACCCGCCAACCGCACCCAGCGACTGGTCAAGAGCGACGAGCTGGTCCTGGTCGGCGCCACCGGCGCCTACGAAGCCCGCTGCCGCCGCTGCTTCGATCCCTCGCTGGCCGGGTAGCCGTCGGACTCGTCCGACGGTCGGCGCCTACGTCCCGACATCACGCATCATCCCGCGCGTCGTGCTCGCCGAGATCGAGCGCCTTGCCCCAGAAGTCGATGTCGCGGCCGGCGATCTTGTCCCGCAACAGGCGCCTGGCCGCGCCATAGAACGGGGCCGGCACCACCAGCCGGCGCGCCACCTGCTGCATGCGCGGGATCAACAGCAGCGTCAGTTGCTCGCCCTCGCGCCAGCTCAAGCCGCCGATCTTGTGATAGGGCAGGAAGCCGTTGTCGACCCAGACGCCGTCCTCGTAGAAGCCGCGGCCGATCCGGATGCTGAGCGGCGCCAGATAGCCGTAGTAGGTCAGCATCATCGCCTCGCCGAAGACCTCGGTCGGCGGCAGCCGCAGGTACAGCAGCTTGATGATCAGGACCAGGCCGAGCGCGGCGGCCATGGCGAGGAACAGGCCGTAGAAGGGCGGCGGCGACATCGGCCAGGTGAGGACCGCCCGCGACCGGATGCGGAGGAACCGGCTGACGTCCACCAGGATGCGGACGTTGGCCACGAGGAAGCCTGCACCGAGCAGGAGCAACACGTGGGACAACAGCGACTGCACCCGGTCTGGCCTTCCCGCGGACCACGCGATCCGCACCTGATCTTTCTATCGAAACCGCCGACCAGCGTCAAGGCGCGGCGTCGGCGTCAGGGAAGGCGGCTGGTCAGCCAACCGATCAGGCCGAGCCCGCGCGCGGTCGGGTCGCCGAGCCAGTCGGGCGGGGTCAGCCAGACGAAGGCCAGGATGGCCATCACCATCAAATCGTACGGGATGGTGGTCCGCTCGTAGTTCCAGTAGAAGATCCGCCACACCGCCAGCAGCGGCAGCGGCAGGCGGCGCTCGATCGGCACGCGGCTCATGCCGGCACGCTCCGGTCGCCGCTGAGCTCACGCCAGGTGTGGTAAATCCGTCCGGCCAC
This sequence comes from Acidobacteriota bacterium, assembly GCA_013695405.1. GTDB lineage: Bacteria > Acidobacteriota > Vicinamibacteria > Vicinamibacterales > Vicinamibacteraceae > Luteitalea. The sequence continues at coordinate 2,463 of JACDAO010000671.1, forward strand.
GGTCAGCACCGACAGCACCAGGATGACCCACAACACGGCGGCCATCCGGTTGGTGAAGGCCCCGATCATGAACAGCACGATCCGCTCGGGCCGCTCCATGAAGCCGACCTTGCACGTGTCGATCAGCGATTCGGCCCGGGCCCGGGTATAGCTGGTCAATACCGTGAAGATCATCGCCACGGCCGCGACCATCACGTAGTCGGCCCGCTGCAGCGAGGCGTAGAGGTAGATCAGGCCGAGGAACAGCGCCAGGTCCGAGAAGCGGTCCATCACCGAGTCCCAGAAGCCGCCGAATTCGCTGGCCGTGCCCGAGGCGTGCGCGACCTTGCCGTCGATGAAGTCGAACAGGTTGGCGGCCACCATGATCACGCCGGCCAGGACGAACCGGCCGCGCGCCAGGGCCCACGCCGCGGCGAGGTTGATGCAGACGCCGATCAGCGTCAGGACGTTGGGGTGGATGCCGAGCGCCACGCAGGCGCGGATGATGCCGCGCAGCGGGAACATGAAGATCGCGCCGACGGCGCCCGTCAAGGTCATTTTGCTCGTCGATATAATGGGGGGTCGGGGTCGCCTCCTGCAACCCGACCAGTACGACCACCGCCATGGCGATCGAGGATCTCAAGCCCCAGATCGGCCGGTTGCCCGAGCAACCGGGCGTCTACCTGTACTGCAATCGGGCGGGCGAGACGATCTATGTCGGCAAGGCCCGGGCCCTGCGAGACCGGGTCCGCAGCTACCTCGGCGCCCGGGGCAGCTCCTCCAAGACCGACGCGCTGCTCGACGAGATCACCGGCCTGGAGGTGATCGTCACCGACTCGGTGGTCGAGGCGCTGGCGCTCGAGAACAACCTGATCAAGGAGCGCTCGCCGAAGTACAACATCAAGCTGCGCGACGACAAGACCTACCCCTACCTGCGCCTGAGCACCAGCGAACCGTTCCCGCGGGTCTCGGTGGTGCGGCGGGTCGCCGCCGACCGCGACTACTACGCCGGTCCGTTCATGCCGGCGGCGCTGGCCTGGCAGACGCGCAGCCTGTCGCACAAACTGTTCGGCATCCGCTCGTGCCGTGAGGTGATCACCGGCCAGCGCGGGCGGCCCTGCCTCGAGTTCGACATCAAGCGCTGCCTGGCGCCGTGCGTGTCCGAGTTGTGCTCGCCGCAGCGCTACCAGGGTGCGGTCGAGGATGCCCGGCTGCTGCTCGACGGACGCACCGACGAGCTGGTCTCGGACCTGGCGTCGCGGATGTACGCGGCCGCCGACGAGGATCGGTTCGAGCAGGCGGCGCAGTTGCGCGACACGATCCGGACGCTCGAGACGCTGCGCGACCGGCAGCAGAAGATGGCCACCCCGCGGATGGGCGACCGCGATGCGCTCGGCGTCAGGCTCGGGCCGGCCGGGGCGGTGGTGCAGGCCTTCCAGGTGCGCACCGGGCGCGTGGTCGACCGGGTCGAACTGGTGACCAACGCCGACCAGGCCCGCGACGCCCGGCTCGAGGATCTGCTCGACGCGGCGCTGCTGCACCTCTACGCCGAGCAGCCGCCGCCGCCCGAGGTGTTGCTGCCGGTGGCGCTCGACGACATGGATCTGCAGACCGAGTGGCTGTCGGCCCGGGCCGGCCGCCAGGTCCAGGTGCTGGTGCCGCAACGAGGCGACAAGCGGGCGCTGCTCGACCTGGCCACCCGTAACGCCTCGCTGTCGTACGACTCGCGCTTCAACGCCGACGGCGCGGCCAACCACGAGGCGCTCGAGACGCTGCAGGAGGCGCTGGCCCTGCCAGTGCTGCCCCGGCGCATCGACTGCTTCGACATCTCGACGCTGCAAGGCGCCGAGACCGTCGCCTCGATGGTGGTCTGCCAGGACGGCCGGATGAAGCGCGCGGAATATCGCAAGTTCAGGATCAGATCGGATGCCGGGAGTCGAACCGAAGGCGGCCCGACTCGCTTCCTCGACGACTTCGCCGCGATGCGGCAGGTGGTCGAGCGTCGCTACCGCAAGGTCGCCGCGGACAACGGGCCGTGGCCGGACCTGATCGTGATCGACGGCGGCAAGGGCCAGCTGGCCGCGGCCTATGCCGCGCTCGAAGCACTGGCGCTCGCACACCTCGTGGCGATCGGGCTCGCCAAGCAGGAGGAGCTGGTCTTCACGCGCGACCGCGACGACCCGATCGGCTTTGCCGACGGCACCCCCCCGCTGCGGCTGCTGCAGCGGATCCGCGACGAGGCCCACCGCTTCGCCGTCACCTTTCACCGCACGGCGCGCACCAATCGCGACCTGCGCTCCGAACTCGACGAG
>JACDAO010000695.1 GCA_013695405.1 Acidobacteriota bacterium
CGGCTGAAGAACAGGTCCACCTCGCCGGGATTGCCGACCGCGAAGAAGCCGGCGTTCTCGAGGAAGAAGGGCCGCTTCTCGGGAAAGAACAAATTGAAGCGATCGAGGTTGACCTGCTCGTCGTCGACCTCGACCTGCGCGAAGTCGGTGTTGACGGTCGCGTCGAGCGTCAGGCTCGGCGTCAGGTTGTACTTGACGTCGAGGCCGGCGTCGCCCAGCCAGTTGGTCGTCGCGGGCACGTCGCCGCTGGCGAGCACGTTGCCGAGCACGTACGGGGTGAACTTGAGGTTGCGGAACGTGGGCACGCGCACCTGTTCGACCGATCCGGCCAGCGAGAGCCGGGTGATCGAGAACTGGCGCGGGATGGGGGCCCAGTAGGACCGCTCGTTGCGTCGCCGGATGTTCCGCTGGAAATTGACGCCCCAGACCTGTACCGGCCCGCCGGGGTAGCGGAGCGTCTTGAAGGGAATCGCGAACTCGGCCGACCACCCGACCTCCGAGATCCGCGCCCGCACCTCCCAGGCCCCATCCCAGTTCAGGTTGAAGCCGCTCCCCGAGCCGCCCATCTGCATCCGCGCGTTGCTCAGGCCACCGCCGCCCTGTCCCTCGTTGGTCACCTGCCCGTCGTACTCGATGCCCGCGGGGTTGGTGCCGAAGACGAAGCCGTTCTGCCTGTCGCGATAGGTGTCCAGAATCAGGCGGAAGGAGTCCGTCTCCTCGAGGGGCGCGTCACGCCTGGCGTCCGACACGATGATGCCGGACGGGTCGCTGTCGTAGCAGATCACGCCGATGTACAGCGTGTCGGCGGTCACGACGACCCGGACCTCGGTGCGCTCGGTGGAGGGCGTGCCCTCGAAGGGCTGCTCCTGCCAGAAGCCGCTCATGGGATCGGCGTTGGCCCAGGCTGGGTCGCCGAGCACATCGCCGTCGATCGTCGGCGCTGCGGTGGCCGTGGTGGCACGACCAATCGGGCGCGGCATCAGCAAGGGCGACGTGGCCGGCGCGACGTCCTGGGCGAGCGCCGATTGGGCGACGCACAGGGAAAGGGCTGCCAGCGCGCACGCCCTGGCAGGGGCAGTCGTACGGAAGCGCGAGGTCGAGAGCGAACCGAGGAGCGGGAGGCGAGCGGGAGACGGAGCGATCACGTGCACCGGGATCCTATGTTGCGATGCCCGTTGGATCAAAGCACGCACTCAGCCGTGTCGCACGCGTCAACGAACGCACGGCCCATGGCGGGGTCGCCGCAACTTTCGTGCGGCCACAAGACGCCGCTTCCGCTCACCCCTGACGGCCTGCCGGTTCGCGGATTCGAGACACTGCGCGCCACGATCCACTTCGATCGCATGCGCCGCGACTCCGATGCTGCGCGGCAGGTCTACGCCACAGGCAGCGGTGACACCACGACGCGCGACCTGAGGGTCGTGGTCGTGCCGTGAGGGTCAGGGTAATGGCGCCTTCGAACGTGACGGCGCGCTCGGAGAGCGGGCCCTACCCGACGATCTGGCCAGTGCCTTCGCCGCTCGATTGAGCGCGACGTCCGCGCTCGAGAACGCGGCGTGCTCCGCACCTGCGTGGCGAGCGATGTCTGCGAACGCCGCCAGGTGCAGGCTGTCGTATGCCCGCAAGCGGTAGCGCTCGGCGAGGTCGGCTGCCTGAGCGCACAGTTCCGGCGTGACGGCAAGGTGCAGGAGCGCGGCCCACTCGGTGTCGAGCACCCGCCTCACGGCGGCGAGGCCGCGAACAGGCAGCAGGCCCTCGCGACGACGTCGCGCGAGAGCCGACCGCGCCTCCGTGTACGTGAGCGTCAGTGTCGCGACAACGTCAGCAGACTCCACGAGGTCGACCACGTCCAGGCTGCCTTGCTCGTCCACGTACAGCTTCAGCAGGCTGCTTGTGTCGAGGTAGAGCGTCACCCGCGGTCCTCGAGCACGGCGTCTGACACCGTCGCGCCGCCCTTGAGGCGGACCCGCGTGAGGCTGCCGCTAGGCTTCCCGCCATTCCAGTGCGCCCGCCCTTCCCGCACCATCCTCCAGGCCCAGTCCGTCTCCGCCTTTGCCTGGACGGGCGCCAGCGTCGCGACTTCGCGGCCGCGATCCGTGACCACCAGCGTCGCGCCGTCGCGAACGCGCTGCAGGTGGTGGCTCAGCCTCGCCTTCAGTTCCCGAATTCCCACCGTTTCCATGACCACTCGCTTCCGGCACGACGGCATCGCCTCGCGCATGACGTAACTACAAGACTACCATTCATGTGGTCACATTGAGCGCGCTGTCACCAGAAGAAGTATTCCATTTGCGGACCCGACGGCGCACGAAGACCGCGAGCGCGGCGCTGTCCTCGACACCGATGGATCTCTGGTGACGAACCCGGAGTACAGAACGCCCGCGCGATGTGTAGGGAGTGGGCTCGAACAGAGGCAGGCACGGATGGCCATACTCGGCGCAGGTGCTCGGCAAGCACGCCCCCTTCGACCTCGACCACTTCGTGCCGTGGTCATTCCTGGTCCATGACGAGTTCTGGAACCTGATCCCAGCGGACCCAACGGTGAACAGCATGAAGAGGCAGCAGTTGCCCCACAGAATCTACGTCTCGCTGGTGGCTGCGACACACTTCCAGGCTCTTGGCGTGTTGCGTCGGGAACTCAAGTCGCGTCCCTTCGACCACCTCGCGGATGGCTACATGCTCGGCCTCAACATCGACCGCGACCTCATCACCGCCACTGGCCCGGCAGCGCGCGCGGCGTTCACGTCGGCTTTCGAGAAGACCCTGTTCCCGTTGCTGGACCTGGCCCATGCGCATGGCTTCCAGGGGCCCTGGCTGCACTCGTGAAAGACTCTGAACGGCGATGACCTGATTGGACGAGAGACGAAGTAGAAGCGACCGTTGGTGATTATTTCGCCATGCTGCGGCGCGAACTGGCTGGCGAGCGGTACAGCAAGAGGCTTCACAACGAGCGCCTTCAGGGTGAATTGAACGGTCGATCCCGAGGAGCGGTCGAGTTCAAACACCAGAACATCAGTGCAGTCCTGGTGAATCATCGTTTGCCGTATATCAGTGGCTACCAACCGCGCCAGAATTACCAGCAACTGCTCGAGGGTGTAGTCCTCGAGTTCTTGGACGCGGAGATCGCGTTGTTCGAGGCACTCGCCTCTGGACCGGTGCTGTCGCCCGCACACCCAGGTGCAGCGCCGACACGCGTTGACCGCCTCGTCGAGGCTCCTCCTGAAGGGACACCTGTCGCGCACTCAGAGGTGGGGCCTGGGAGCCACCTCTCGAAGATCGACTTCGTGCGGCGCGACGCCGAGAACAGACTACTGGGACAGCTCGGAGAGGAATGGGTCCTCGAGTTCGAGGTGAGGCGACTGCACGATCAGCATGCGCGGCCCGATCTAGGCGCGGAGAGTGGAATGGTCGTCGCAGCTCCAGGGCGACGGCTTGGGGTACGACATCTGGTCGTTCAACGGCGATGAGAGTTCGCGGTTGATCGAGGTGAAGACCACAGGTTGTCCACCTCCGATGACGACCGGCACGATGGCCCACAAAGGCCTCGCTGTGGCCATTCCGAAGGAGTGGACGTCCACTCTGCTGCCTGGCGAACACACGCACGACTGCCTCCCTGTGCTGGTCGACGGACCGGTGCCGTTCGCCTTCGTCGGTGTGTGGTCGCACCCGTCGTCAGGCGTCACATACCCGGAATGCGTGCGGAACTCGCTTGCGGAACATCTGGCGATGTTCGACCAGCGGAACGTCGTCG
>JACDAO010000703.1 GCA_013695405.1 Acidobacteriota bacterium
GTCGTTTGGCGTGCTGATCTCGGCGACGGGGCCGATCTTCGCCGAGCGTGCCATGTACAGCGACGCCGGCGGCGTGGTCTGGGCGGCCGGCAGCGCCGTCAGCGGCACCCGGCTGCCCTGAGTTCGCCTGAGAAGATGGGGGACGCGCGGCGCCCGCGTCCCCCCATCTGCGTGCCCGCTCGCCCCACCAGCTGCCCGCTCGGGCGGGCAAACTGCCTGCTCGGCGGAATCCGGCGCTCCCTGCCACGCCCCACGTCATAATCACGGCGCGGACGGCCGAGGTGTTTCTTCGGGGACGGAGTCACGTCGTCTGCCGACCACCCAGAGGAAGCCATGCATAAGCCCATCAAGTACGTCGAGAAGGGGTTGACCTACGCCGCCAAGGGCGCGTGGGGCGTGTTCGACGCGCTGAACTCGGTCCACCGAAACCCGGGCTTCGTACCCAACTGGTCCGACAAGCCGCTCCAGAAGTCCTGGGAGAAAGTAAAGCCGCCCCTCGGTTGGCCGCGCGAGACCGACTCGCTGTGCCCGACCTGCGTGCGGGAGGCCCGCCAGGAGATTCTCGACGGCAAGCGCGACGTCTCCATCCTGCTCAATGAGAAGGTCGGCGAGATCAAGGCGACCATCCTCGAGCGCGACGGCAAGATCCTGATGGTCAAGGACTGCCCGGTCCACGGTCACTTCGAGGATGTGATGGCGATGGACCCGGCGTTCTTCAAGCATCTCGAGGACGCCTATCCGGGCAGCGCCATCCGCGCGCACAACGACGAGAAGCTGCACAACCACGGCACCAGCACCATCAAGTACGGCCGCGGCTCGGTCTTGACGATCGATCTGACCAACCGCTGCAACATGATGTGCGACCCATGCTTCATGGACGCCAACCAGGTCGGCTTCGTCCACGAGCTAGGCTGGGACGACATCAAGACGCTGCTCGACAACGCCATCACCATCAAGCCCAAGCGGCAGATGTCGGTGCAGTTCTCGGGTGGTGAGCCGACCCTCTCGCCGTACTTCCTGGATGCCGTGCGCTACGCCAAGAAGGTCGGCTACAACTCGGTCCAGGCGGCCACCAACGGCATCGAGTTCGCCAAGAGTCCGGAGTTCGCGCGCGCCGCGTCCGAGGCCGGGCTGCGCTATGCCTACCTGCAGTTCGACGGCATCGGCAACGCCGCCAACTCGCACCGGCTGGTCGGCAACCTGTTCGACGTCAAGCTGCGGGCGATCGAGAACCTCTGGAGCAATGGCGTCGACATCGTCCCGGTGACGACCATCGTCAACGGCGTCAACAACGAGCAGGTCGGGCGGATCATCAAGTTCGCGCTCGACAACCCGCGCAAGATCAGCTTCCTGTCGTTCCAGCCGGTGTCCTTCACGGGCCGCGACGAGGAAATCACCGACGAGCGCCGCACGGCGCAGCGCTACACGCTGTCGCACCTCGCGCACGACGTGAAGAACCAGGTCCAACTCGGCGAACCGGTGCGTGACTGGTTCCCGATCTCGTTCATGGGCACGTTCACCGACTGGGCCGACCTGGTCAAGGGACCGGCGCAGGACTGGGGCAACCTGTCGTGCGGCTGCCACCCGAACTGCGGTGTCGGGATGGCGGTGATGATTGACAAGGACACCAAGGAGGCGGTGCCGGTGACGGCCTTCCTCCACGGCGAGCAGCTCGCCAAGGACCTGCAGCGGGTCAACGACGCGGCGCGCGGCAAGCGGCTGTCGATGATCGGCATGGGCCTGGCGTTGATGAAGAACTACGATTCGTTCAAGTCGCCGACGCACTTCAAGATGACCGACCTCATCAAGAAGTTCGACAAGACGTTCGGAGCCAGCGGCAAGGATTACGGCCGCGTCGACGGGCTGCGAACGCTCGAGGACGTCGAGCGGCGTCGCTCGGACCGCTGGAACTTCCTGTTCATCGCCGGGATGTGGTTCCAGGATCTGTTCAACTACGACTTCCGCCGCACCGAGCGCTGCATCATCCCGTATGCCACGCAGCAGGGTGAGATCAGCTTCTGCGCCTACAACACCGGCATCGGCTGGCGCAACATCATCGAGAAGATGCACATGACGGCGACCTTGACCAAGTGGTACGAGGAGCACGGCCGTCACGAGATCTTCGCCGGTGGCAAGCAGGTCACCCTCGGCACCGCGGAGCACACGCTGGTACTCGACGCCGACGCGGTGTCGGCGGTACGCCAGACCGATCTCGACGACGCGGGGATTGCCAAGACCGCGCGCGAAGAGAAGCTGCGCGCTCGCGATGAGGCCAAGAAGACCGCCGAGAACGAGCGGATGGCCACCCTCTACCGTCAGCACGTGCTGAAGGAGGCCGCCCCGACCAGCCTGGCGACCGGCCTGCAGATCCAGGGCCTCAAGAAGGCCGCCACGCCGGTCGAGACGCCGGAGCCGACCGTCAACTAGAGAAGTGCAGACGTGAGAATGTCACCCGCCCGAGCGCGTCGAAACGCGACGATGCAGGTGGACGTCTGACATTCTGACAGTGTCCGATGCGCCACGGGCGCGGCGAGCCGAGTGCTGGTCGCGCCCGTGCTGCGTCGGGGCGTTGCGTTCGCGGCGGACCGGCGCGGGTGGCGGTTGACGCGCCGTGGCCAGCCGGGTAGAGTCCCGCTCGACCATCCCGCAGGAGGCGCCAGATGTCAGGTCCGCTCGCTATCGGCAGTACCGCCCCGGATTTCGACGCTGTGACCACGCAGGGCCCGATCCGCTTTCACGAATGGCTCGGCGATTCGTGGGGCGTGTTGTTCTCGCATCCCAAGGACTTCACGCCGGTGTGCACGACCGAACTCGGCGCCATGGCCCACCTCGGTGCGGAGTTCGCCCGGCGCAACGTCAAGGTGATCGGCCTGAGCGTGGACCCGGTCGAGCGCCACGCGTTGTGGGCCAGGGACATCGAGGAAACGCAAGGCGCCGCACCGGATTTCCCGATGATCGGCGACCCTGACCTGACCATCTCGAAGCTGTATGGCATGCTGCCGGCCGACGCCGGCGAGACCTGCGAAGGTCGCACGGCGATGGACAACCAGACCGTGCGCAACGTCTATGTCATCGGACCGGACAAGAAGGTCAAGCTGCTGCTGTCCTATCCGATGACGGCGGGCCGCAACTTCAACGAAATCCTGCGCGTCATCGACTCCCTGCAGCTCACCGCGAAGCACAAGGTGGCCACCCCGGCCAACTGGACGCCCGGCAAGGACGTCATCATCGTGCCCGCGGTGTCCGATGACGACGCTCGCAAGACGTATCCGCAGGGCTGGCGGGCGGTGAAGCCCTACCTGCGCTACGTGTCCGACCCGCAAGGCAACTAGCCTGCAGCGAGGCACCCCAGCGCCGGCCAGCGTACGCGCTGCTCAACGGCGCGCCGGCTCCACCGGTGATCACGCTGCGCCGGGCGCATCGCGGCGCACCCGGGACGGCTGGCACGCCTGCCGACCGTGTCCGCGTCGGCAAGGTCGAATTCCACCTCCACGAGAGTGGCCCGCGGCTGGCCCTGCGGGTGCGCGGTCCGGAGTCGCCGATCCGGGTCTGATTCCAGGGCACGAGTTGGTTCCCCGAGGATGCAGGCGCCCGCACCATCGCCACGCTGCAGTCGTCTTCGCCGCGGACCGTGACCGTCACCAACATCCTCGGCGATGCCGAGCGGTACCAGTCACCGGGCCTGCTCGAGCTGACGCTGAAC
>JACDAO010000816.1 GCA_013695405.1 Acidobacteriota bacterium
TCGAGGTGCGCCAGCGCGTGCGCGTTGATGCGCTGGCGGAACTCCGGTACCCGCGCCGCGTCCATCGTCAAGCCGGCCGCCTGCTTGTGCCCGCCGTACTTGTGGAACAAATCGGCGCAGGTGTCCAGCGCACCGAGCATGTCGAAGGCACTGATCGACCGGCACGAGCCGTGCGCCAGGCCGTCCTCGATCGAGAGCACGATCGACGGCTTGTAGAAGGCGTCGACCAGCTTGGAGGCGACGATCCCAATCACCCCGCGATGCCAGGCCTGGCCGGACACCACCAGCACGTTCTGGGCCCCGATCTGGATGTCGGTCTCGACGACCTTGCGCGCCTCGGCGACGATCTCGGCCTCGTGTGCCTGGCGGCGGGTGTTCTCGGCGCCGAGTTGCTCGGCCAGGCCGCGCGCGTCCTCGAGTTGCGATTCGTCGCTCGCCAGCAGCAGGCGGGTGGCGAGGTCTGGCGTGCTCATCCGGCCGGCGGCGTTGATCCGCGGCGCGATCACGAAGGCGACGTGGAAACCGTCGATGGTCTTGTTGGCCAGTCCCGCCGAGTCGAGCAGCGTGCGCAGCCCGACGGTGTGCGGCCCGTGCGACAGCCGCTCCAGTCCGAGCTTGGCGATGATCCGATTCTCGCCAGTCAGCGGCACGACGTCGGCGACGGTGCCGATCGCCGCCAGCTTGAGGAACGCCGGCAGCCATTTGTTCTTGCCGAATCGCTGGCACAGCGCCTGGACCACCTTGAAAGCGACGCCAACGCCGGCCAGGTGCTTGTCCGGGTAGGGGCAGTCACGGCGCTTCGGGTTGATCACGGCCAATGCCGGCGGCAGATCGGCCTCGGGCTCGTGATGGTCGGTGATGATCAGATCGACGCCGAGTTCCCGGGCCCGCCGCGCCGCCTCGGCGCTGCGGATGCCGCAGTCGACCGAGACGATCACCCGCACGCCGTCGGCGTGCAGCCGTTCGACCGCCGGGGTCTGCAGGCCGTAGCCGTCGCGCAGGCGCTCGGGGATGAAGTGCGTCACCTCGCCGCCGAGCAACTCGAGGGCCCGCCGCAGGATGACCGTCGAGGTCACGCCGTCGACGTCGTAGTCGCCGTGGATGGCGATCCGCTCGCGGCGCGCCAGCGCCGCACACAGCCGGTCGACGGCCGGCCGCATGTCGGCCAGGCCGTAGGGATCGTGCAGGTGCGAGATCTGCGGGTGCAGGAAGCGATCGGCGGCCTCGGCCTCGGCGAACCCGCGTTGACAGAGCAGGCGCGCCACCACCGGCGAGACCCCGAGTGCCTCGGCCAGCGTGCCTGCGGCCGCCTCGTCACACACGACGGGTTCCCAGATCAGCGTTCGCATGACCGTGACGATCCCCTTGCAGGGATCAGGAGGCCGATCCCGAGATTTCGGCGCCGAGGCGCCCGATCCGACGGAACTTCTGGTAGCGGCGTTCCAACCGCTCGGCGGCGGGCTGGGCGATCAGGCCCTGCAGCACCGGCCACAGCGCCTCGTCGATGTTGCGCGCGGCCAGGTCGTAATCCTGGTGGGCCCCACCAGCCGGCTCCGGGATGATCCACTCGACGATCTGGCGCTGCAGCAGGTCCGGCGCGGTCAGCTTGAGGGCGTTGGCGGCCTCGACCTTCTTGCCCGAGTCGCGCCACAGGATCGCGGCACAGCCCTCGGGAGGAATCACGCTGTAGACCGCATGCTCCTGCATCAGGACGGTGTCGCCGACCGCGATGCCGAGCGCGCCGCCGCTGCCTCCTTCACCGGTGATCAGCACCACCACCGGCACCTCGAGCATCGCCATCTCACGCAGGTTGACGGCGATGGCTTCGGCAATGCCCCGTTCTTCGGACTCCATGCCGGGGTACGCCGCCGGGGTGTCGACCACGCAGATGATCGGCCGCCGGAACTTCTCGGCCATCTGCATCGCGCGCAGCGCCTTGCGATAGCCCTCGGGTCGGGCATAGCCGAAGTTGCGGATGATCTTCTGCTTGGTGTCCCGTCCCTTCTGGTGGCCGACGATGAGGACCGGCCGGTCGTGGTAGCGGGCAAAGCCGGTGATGATCGCCTGATCGTCGGCAAAGCGGCGATCGCCGTGGATTTCGGTGAACCCGGGCCACAGCCGCACCACGTAGTCGAGCAGGTACGGACGGTGCGGATGTCGCGCCACCAGCACGCGCTGCCATGGCGTCAGCCGCGCGAACAGGTCGCGACGGACCTGCCGGGCCCGCCCCTGCAGGCGGTCGATCTCGGCGGTCCGGTCCGGCGTGGCCGGCTGGGCACGGAGAGCCTCGATCTCCTCGAGCAGGACGGCGACCGGTTCCTCGAACTCGAGGGTGTCCACGGACATGACGGTCAGGTTACCGCAGTTTGACGGCGCCGACGCCGGCGACCCGCTCCAGATCGGCGACCAGCTGTTCGGAGGGCCGCACGGTGATCGCGGCCAGATCGATGCGTACCCGCATCGGTTGCGGCACGTCGCGTACTTCGAGGTCGAGCCGGACACGGCGGTCGCCGCGATGACGCATCAGCACGTCGGCCACGGCCTCCAGCAGGCTGCGGCTCGGCGTGCGCAGGCTGATCGCGACCTCGCGCGACAGCTTCTCGTTCAGCGAGGACAACGGGCTGATCTCGCTGGCCAGCAGCTTGGCGCTGTCGTCGCTGCCTTCCAGCTTGCCGCGCACCAGGACCATCCGGTCGTTTGCGATCAGTGACGCGTAGGTGCGGAACGCGTCTGGAAAGGTCACCACCTCGATCGCCGCGTCGAGGTCCTCGAGCATGAAAGCGGCCATCCGGTCGCCCTTCTTGGTCTTGACCTGGCGTACGCCGCTGATGATGCCGCCGACCAGCACGTCAGCGGCGCTCTCGGTACACGCGGCAATCGGCCTCGCCCCGGCCTTGGCCAGGTCCTGCGTGTGGGCCGCCAGCGGGTGGCCGCTCAGGTACAGGCCCATCGCCTCCTTCTCGAACGCCAGCACCTGCGATTCGAGCCACGGGTCGGCGTCGGGCAACGCCAGCAGCGCGTCGGTCGTCGCCTGGTCGTCGGCACCGTCGCCGCCCCCGAACAGCTGCGACTGGCCGCGATCGCGGTCTTTCTGAATCCGGCTGCCATGCTCGAGGGCGCGGTCCAGCGCTGCGCACAGCCGTGCCCGGCGCGACGTCAGCGGCTCGTCGGCCGGTGCCAGCGAGTCGAGCGCGCCGGCCTTGACCAGGCTCTCGAGGACGCGTTTGTTGACCAGTCGCAGGTCGGCGTCCTCGCACAGCGCCCGCAGCGACTCAATCCGCCCGCCGCGTGCGCTGCGCACCGTGAGCATCGACAGGATCGCGCCGTCGCCGACGTTCCTGACCGCGGTCAGGCCGAAGCGTACCCCGTCGGGCTCGACGGTGAACGGCAACGCACTGAGGTTGAGGTCGGGCGGCAGCACCGGCACGCCGAGGTCGCGGCACTCGCCCAGGTACGACGACAGCTTGTCGGTGTTCTGCGCCTCGATCGTCAGCAGCGCGGCCATGAAGTAGCGAGGGTAGTTGGCCTTGAGGTAGCCGGTCTGGTAGGCCAGCAGCGCGTAGGTGGTCGAGTGCGACTTGTTGAACCCGTAACCGGCGAAGTAGGCCAGCAGGTCGAAGATCTCGCCGGCCTTCTTGGCCGAGAGTCCGTTGGCCAGCGACCCCGTGACGAACCGGTCGCGCTGCGCGGCCATCACGGCGGGGTCCTTCTTGCCCATCGCCTTGCGCA
>JACDAO010000824.1 GCA_013695405.1 Acidobacteriota bacterium
CTCGAGGGTGTCCGCATCCTCGGGGCGCTTGTCCTGTCGCCAGCGCGCGATGCGCGGGAAGCGCACCGCGACGCCGCTCTTGTGCCTGGTCGAACGCTGGACGTGCTCGAAGGCAATCTCGAACACGTGCGCCGGCGCGACGTGCCGCACCGGGCCGAACTTCTCGAGCGTGTGCGTGCGGACCCAGCGATCCAGCTGCTCGATTTCCTCGTTGGACAGGCCCGAGTAGGCCTTGGCCACGGGCACCAGCTCGCCGTCGCGCCACAGCGCAAACGTGTAATCGGTGAACAGCGTTGCGCGCCGGCCGTTCCCCGGCTGGGCGTAGACCAGCACCGCGTCGACCGAGAACGGATCGACCTTCCACTTCCACCAGTCGCCCTTGCGCCGGCCGGTGCCGTAGGCCGAGTCGAGCCGCTTGAGCATGTAACCCTCGACGCCGCGCACGCGCGACTCCTGGCGAACGACGTCGAGCGCCTCCCAGGTGGCATCGGTCACGATCGGCGACACGTGCAGGCCGGGGGCCCGCCCCGCAATCAGCGTGGCCAGTGCCGCCCGGCGCGCCGACAGTGACCACGCGCGGACGTCCTCACCCTCGAGCTCGAGCAGGTCGTAGGCCATGAACGCTGCAGGCGCGTCGGCCAGCACCTTGCGCGTGACGTTCTGGCGTCCGATCCGCACCTGCAGGGTGGCGAAGGGCAACGGCGCCTCGTCGGCCCACGCCAGGACCTCGCCGTCGAGCACGGTGCCGTCGGGCAGCGCAGCGGCCGCTGAAACCACTTCAGGAAAGCGCGCGGTGATGACTTCTTCGCCTCGAGACCACAGGAACGTCTCGCCGGCCCGGCGAATCAGCTGCGCGCGGATGCCGTCCCATTTCCACTCCACCTGCCACGTGTCGCGCGCCGCGAGGGTGTCGACCGACTGTTCGAGTGGGTAAGCCAGGCAGAACGGGTACGGTCGCGAGACGCTGTCGGCGGCCGCGTCCGGGGCCATCAGAGCACGGTAGGTATCGGCCGAAGGCGTCCACTGGCCCATCAGCCGATGGGTCATGACGTCGGTGCTGACGCCGGCGACGGTGGACAGGGCCCGCACCACCAGGGTATGCGAGACGCCGACCCGCATCTCGCCGGTCAGCAGCTTGTTGAGCAGAAAGCGCTCGAACGACGGCAGCGCCCGCCACCAGCCGAGCACGTCGTGACGCTGCTCCTCGGGTGTGCGGGTGCGCAGCCCTTCGAGCCGCGTCTCGATCCAGACGTGCAACGGCACGTCGCGATCGTCGCGATCGGCGGGAGCCGCATCGAGCAGCAGCGCGATCGTCTCGGCCAGGTCCCCGACCGCCGCATACGACTCGTCGAGCAGCCACGGATCGAGCGCCGTGACCTGCATCGTCCACTCGCGCAGCAGACGGGTCGGCAACAGGCGCAACAGGCGCCGGCCAGCCAGGAAGTGGACCGTCCATGCGGCGTCCTCGGCTGGCGCCTCGGCGAAATATGCCTCCATCGCCGCCACCTTGAGGTTGGTCGAGGCGGTGCGGTCCATCGTCGCGTACAGCGAGGCGAAGCGCCGCATCTCACGTCTCTTCCCGGCCCAGCGCGGCGTCGAGCACGCCGGCGTCGAGCCCATGGTCGGCACAGACCCGCGCCAGGACGTCGGCGTAGCCATGCGTGGCGAGCACCCGGCGAGCGCCGGTCGCGGCAATTGTCTCGAGCAGGCCCGGCCAGTCGGCATGGTCCGAGAGCACGAAGCCGCGGCCGACGCCCTTCCAGCGCCGCGCGCCACGCACGCGCATCCACCCGGAGACCATGGCGGTGGCGGCCTGCGGAAAGCGCTTGAGCCACGGCGTGTTGACGGCCGATGGCGGCGCCAGCACCAGTCGGCCTCGCGTCGCGGCGCCCCGGGTGTCCTCGCGGACCGGCTCGATCGGCGGCAACCTCACGCCGTCCTGCCGGCAGGCCTCGCTCATCGCAGCGACCGCGCCGTGCACCAGCACCGGCGTATGCAGGCTGTCGGCCAGCAACGCCAGCAGGCGTTGCGCCTTGCCGAGGCTGTAGGCAAACAGCACCGTCGGTTTGCCGCTGGCCTCGTTGGCGGCGATCCAGCGGCGGAGGTCGTCGATCACGTCATCGACCGGCGGCCAGCGGTAGATCGGCAGCGCGAAGGTCGCCTCGGTGACGAACGTGTCGCACCGGACCACCTCGAACGGCGCGCAGGTCGGGTCCGGGTCCCGTTTGTAGTCGCCCGACACCACCCAGGTCTGCCGGCCGTCGTGGATGCGGACCTGTGCCGATCCGGTGACGTGTCCGGCCGGGTGCAGCGAGACCTCGACCTCGCCGATCGTCATCGGCACGCCGTAGCCGACGCCGTCGATCACCGCGTCATCGCCGAGCCGGCGTCGCAGCACTGCCAGCCCGGCGTCGGCGCACAGATAGCGCCGGGCCCCGGGCCGCGCGTGATCGCCGTGCGCGTGGGTCACGACAGCGAAGTCGACCGGACCAGACGGGTCGACGTGGAAACCGCCGGCCGGGCAGGCCAGACCGTCAGGCGTGCTGATCAGCATCGGTCAGGTTCAGCATCTGCTGCGCCAGGGCGCGGCCGCTGGTCCACGCGCCCTCCACGCGCGGCCCGCCACACCAGTCGCCGGCCAGGCCGACGCGATCCTCAGCATCCCACACGCAGCGGTCGACGAGCGCCGCGACCGGCCGCGCATAACGCCAGCGATGCGCAGTGACATCCGAGGGCACCGGCAGTGGCTGGGGTGCCAACGCGGCGAGCGCGGCGAGCAGTGCCCGCGTCACGTCGTCCGCCGTCGACTCGAGGTGTGCCTCCGACCACGTCGGCGAGCCGTGCAGGACCCAGGCATGGGGGTACGGCCGGCCGGGCTTGCTGCCGTCGCGGGCGAGCCACGACAACGGACTGCCGTGCACGAACGCCGCGTCGTAGGGCAGCGGCAGCGCGTCGGGCCACACCGCCATCACCGCCCAGCACGGCGCCATCGTCGCGCGCCGCGCCATGTCCGCCAGCGGGTGGGCGCCCAGCACCGCCGCGGTTTGCGACGGCGGCGCCGTCAGCACCAACGCATCGAACGGTTCGGCGAGCACGCCGTCGAGCGTGCCAAGGCGCCAGGTCGCGGCTACTTGAGTGGCCGACGAGATCGTGAGGCGAGTGCGGAGGTCGAGCCCGCTGGCCAGCGCGCGTGCCACGGCGTTCATGCCCGGCACGCAGACGTAGCGCACCTGCGGCGTCGAGTCACGTGCCGGTGTGCCTGGCGACTCAATTCTGACGACACGCGCCGGCCAGGGCGACACCAGGCCTGCGGCGATCCAGCGATCGACATCAGCCTGGAACGCAGGGTCGCGCGCCGTGAAGTACTGCGCGCCGTGATCGAAGGGCACCGCCCCTCGGCGGGTCGACATCCGTCCGGCGGGTCCGCGTCCCTTGTCGAAGACCGTGACGCGGCTGCCGGCGGCTTGCAGCGAGCTGGCACAGACCAGTCCGGCCATCCCGGCCCCGACGACCGCCACGCGTGCCCCGGCGATCTGCGACGCCACCCTGTCTGGACGCGCTGGGACGCCGAGTCGTTGCGCCAGGAGCAGGTCGCCAACGCCCTGGCGCCGACGCTCCAGCACACCTCTGACAGTGCGCGAGGACACCGGAGCCGCACTGCGACGATCAATCGTCGTCGGTCGGCGGATTGGCGTCCTGCCACGCGATCAGCCGCGTCGTCACCTCGCGCACCAGATCGGCGACCGGCTGATCGCCGTCGATGTGGAAGGCGTGCACCGGCGCCTCGAGGGTGTGCAATTGGCTCTCGAGCAGGCTGGCCGGCATGAAATGTCCACGCCTGGCGTCCATGCGGGCCTGCAGGGCCTCGCGCGGCACGTCGAGCCAGACGAAGACCACGGGGCTCAGCGCGCCGCGCAGGATCGCCCGGTACGAGGCCTTGAGGGCGGAACAGCCGATGACCGCGCCCTCGCCGCGGTCGACGGTCTGCTGCGCGCAGTCGTGCAGGGCGGCCAGCCACGGCACGCGGTCCGCGTCGGTCAGTGGCGTGCCGGCACGCATCTTCTCGACATTGGCCGGCGGGTGATAGGCATCGGCGTCGTGGTAGGGCCAGCTCCAGGCCCGGCCGAGGGCCTCGCCGAGCGTGGTCTTGCCGCTGCCCGTGACGCCCATCACGAAGACGACCAGCGGACGCCTCGGGCTCGCCGCCACTCCCGCCTCTCCTGTCACCATGCCGTGACCGATCGTTCGCGCCGGACGTCGGCCGCACCGCGCAGGCGACCGGTCGCCGGGTCGACACCGGCGGCGACGATGCCGGTGGAGTAGGTCTGGGGGTTGTAGAGGCGGAGTCGATGACCGCGTCGCTCGAGCTCGCGCCGGATCGCCTCGGGCACGCTGCGCTCGATCTCGAGGACGCCCGGTTCGATGCGGTGATTCTCGAACGAGCTCTGGATGCCCAGGGTGTTGAAGCGGGCCGACTCGACCGCCGCCTGCAAGGACATGTCGTGGTCGATGACGTTGAGCAGCACCTGCAGGATCTGCTGATCCTGGCTGTCGCCGCCAGGGGTGCCGATCGCCAGGAACGGCGCGCCGTCCCTGGTCACGATTGTCGGCGTCAACGTGGTGCGCGGGCGCTTGCCGCCGGCCAGCAGGTTCGGGCTGCCCGGCTCGAGACGGAACGCCTGCATCCGGTTGCTCATCGGCACGCCGGTGTCGCCGGCGACGAACGCACCGCCGAGCAGCCAGCCGGACGACGGTGTGGCCGAGAACAGGTTGCCGTCGCGGTCGGCCACCTCAATTGCGGTGGTGTCGCCCGACTCGCCCACCCGGCCGACGCGTCGCACGTGCGGATCGACCAGCGGGTCGATCGGCGCCAGCCGCCGCCCTGCCGACGCCGCGTCGAGACCGGAAACCGCGGTCGGCTTCGGCTCGAACGTCAGCGGGTTGCCGGGGCGCTGCTCGAGGCTGGCCTGTGTGGCGTCGATCAACGCTCGCCGGTCGTTGGCGTAGGCCTTGGACAGCAAGCCGGTGATCGGCACCGAGACGAAGTCGGGGTCGCCGTAATATCGATCGCGATCGGCGTAGGCCAGCTTCATCGCTTCGGCGACGGTATGGATGGCGTCGGCGCTGAGGTGTCCCATCGCGCGCAGGTCGAAGCCTTCGAGCAGGTTGAGGGTCTGCAACAGCACCGGCCCCTGGTTCCACGGGCCGGCCTTGTGCACGGTGTAGCCACGATACGTGACGCTGACCGGCTGCTCGACCTTGCTGCGGTAACGGGCCAGGTCCTCCTCGGTGAGCAGGCCACCAGCGTTGCGCACGGCCGTTGCCAGTCGCGCCGCAAACGGTCCGGTGTAGAACGTGTCGCGCGCCGCCGCAATCGCATCCTCGCGAGAGGCGCCGGCCTGTCGGGCGGTGGTGTCGGCGTCGGCCAGCATGCGCAGGGTGCGGGCCAGGGCCGGCTGCCGGAAGACCTCGCCGGCACGGGTGACGCGGCCGTCCGGATAGTAGGTTCGCATCGTGTCGGCGTAGGGCTCCGAGAAGCGCCGCTCACTGGTCAGGTACCGACTCAGGAACTGATACATCGGGAAGCCGTCGGCCAGCCGGATCGCTGGCGCCAGCACGTCGGCGAGCGGCAGCGTGCCGTACCGCGCCAACGCCAGCGTCGTCGCATCGACCACCGCCGGTACCGTGGCCGCAAGCGGACCGTTGCCAGGGATCTGCGCGTCACCGACGAACGTCGACGGCGATGCCGCGGCCGGCGCCGTGCCCTGCCCGTTGATCACCACCACCTCGCGTGACTTCGCCAGGTAGATCACCATCGGCGCCTCGCCGCCGAGCCCGAAGTGCGAGATCTCGACCACCGCTGCGGCCAGGATCGCGGCGACCCCGGCGTCGATGGCATTGCCGCCGCGCACCAGCATCTCGGTTCCGGCCTCGACCGTGAGCGTGCGCCCCGCGGCCACCACGCCGTGCGTGCCGGTGAACTCCGGGCGCAGCGGTTGGGCGTGCAGGTTGACCGCCACGGCCAGCAGGCCCACGCAGACGACACCGATGTGGCGCATGTCCGCAAGCTTACTGCAGGGCGACGCGTCAGCCGCCGGGCGCCGGACGACGTTGGCCGATTGCCCCGACGGCCTGCCGAACGTCGTCGCCTCACTGCCGTACCATGCTCGGGGTTCGCCCATGCTCACGCTCACCAACATCGTCAAGCGCTATGGCAGCCGGGTGGCTGTCGATGACCTGTCGCTCGCCGTGCATCCTGGCGAGATCCTCGGCCTGCTCGGGCCCAACGGCGCCGGCAAGAGCACCACGATGCACGTCGCGGTCGGGCTGCTGCGCGCCGATTCCGGCACGGTGACCATCGGCGAGCACGGCTCGCCGACGGCACCAGCGGCCCGGCGCGTGCTCGGCCTCGCGCCGCAGTCACTTGCCGTCTACGACCTGCTCACCGCCGACGAGAACCTCCGCTTCTTCGGAGAGCTGTACGGGCTGGCTGGCGCAGCACTACGGGCCAGGGTCGAGTGGGCGCTGACGTTGGTCGGCTTGCAGGACCGCCGCCGCGACCGCGTCCAGGGCTACTCCGGTGGCATGAAGCGGCGCCTGAACATCGCCGCTGCACTGCTGCACGACCCGCAACTGGTGCTGCTCGACGAGCCGACGGTGGGCGTCGACCCGCAGTCGCGCAACGCGATCTTCGACAGCATCGTGCAACTGCGCCAAGCCGGCCGCACCGTCGTCTACAGCACGCACTACATGGAGGAGGCGGTTCGGCTCTGCGACCGGGTGGCGATCATCGATGCCGGCAAGGTCTTGGCACTCGACACGGTCGACGGCCTGCTGCGCGCCCATGGCGGTAGTCCGGTGCTGCGGGCCCGGGTGGCAGGTGAGGAGATCGCCATCGAGACCCGCGATCCGCTGACCGAGCTCAATCGCCTGTCGGCCACCGCGCCGGTCGAGTCGTTCCGGGTCGACGCGCCCACCCTCGAACAGGTCTTCCTGTCGTTGACCGGTCGCACGCTGCGCGATTGAACGGAGCCACCGATGTCTGCCGTGCTTGCGATTGCCCTCAAGGATCTCCGGACGTTCACACGGACGCGCAGTGCGCTGTTCTTCACGTTCATCTGGCCGCTGTGCGTAGCGGTCATCTTCGGCACCTTGTTCGGCGGCAGCAACCAGCCCAGTCCGAAGCTGCCGATCGCCGTCGTCGACGAGGACGGCAGCGCTGGCTCGCGCGCCTTCGCCGAGCGACTGCTGACGCGCGATTCGTTCGTGGCGGTGCGGGCGACGCGCGCCGAGGCGCTCGAGGCCGTGCGCAAGGGCCAGCGGACGGCGGCGGTGATCCTGCGACCCGGTTTCGGGGTGGCTTCACAGCAACTGTTCGCGGGTACGCCGCCCGAGGTGCAGGTCTACACCGATCCGAGCCGGCAGGCCGAGCGGGGCATGCTCGAGGGGCTGCTGTTGCAGCAGGGGGCCGAGCGCATGCAGGCAATGTTCGCCAATCCGGCCGGCTCGCAGCAGAGCGTGCGCGACAGCCTCAGCCAGTTGCGTGCCCGCCAGCCGGGACAGCAGCCGGGGCTGGAAGCCTTTCTGGGGCAGCTCGACACCTTTCTCGGAACCCCCGATGCGAGAGCGGGTCTCGGCACGCCGGGCGCGGCCGGCAGCACCGTCGCGTGGCAGCCGCTGACGGTGACGATGGAGAGCGTGCAGCGGCAGCGGACCGGGCCGCGCAACGGCTACGACGTCACGTTCCCGCAGGCGATGCTCTGGGCGATCTTCGGCTGCGTCATGACGTTCAGTACCACCTTCGTCTCCGAGCGGGTCCGCGGCACGTTGCTGCGGCTGCAGGTCTCCCCGCTGTCGCGAAGCGCGATTCTCGCCGGCAAGTCGCTGGCCGCGCTGCTCGCGATCTTCCTGGTCGAGTGCTTCGTGCTGGCGGTCGGGGTGGCATTTTTTGGCGTCCGGCCGGGGTCGTGGCCGTTGCTCCTGGCGGCCATCGCCTGTGCTTCGGCGGCCTTCGTCGGGATCATCCTGCTGCTGGCGTCGCTGGCCAGGACCGAGCACGGCATCGGCGGGGCCGGGCCGGCGGTGATGATGCCGATGTTCCTGATCGGCGGCGCGATGATCCCGTTGATGGTGATGCCGCCATGGATGGTGCAACTCAGCAGCATCAGCCCGGTGAAGTGGGCCATTGTGGCGTTCGAGGGCGCAATCTGGCGGGACTTCTCGGTCGTCGAGATGGTGACTCCCTGCGCCATCCTGCTCGCCGTCGCAGCCGCGACCTTCGCGTTGGGCGTGCGCCGTCAGCGCGAGTAATTGCGGATTGCCGCGATTTACCGCACATTGGTGGGATGACGACTGCTGACAAGGGCTACGCCCACCCCGAAGCGCTGGTGTCCACCGAGTGGGTCGCCGCGCACCTGCAGGATCCGATGGTGCGGCTGATCGAGTCCAACGAAGACCCGCTGGTCTATCCGTCGGGCCACGTCCCGGGTGCCGTGCAGATCGACTGGACCACGGACCTGAACGACCAAGTGCGCCGCGACTACATCTCGGCCGACGCGTTTGCGCAGTTGCTGTCGCGCCTCGGCATCGCCAACGACACTACGGTGGTGTTCTACGGCGACCGCAACAACTGGTGGGCGTGCTACTCGCTCTGGGTGTTCCACCTGTTCGGGCACACCAACGTCCGGATCATGGACGGCGGTCGGCTCAAATGGGAGAAGGACGGCCGTCCGCTGACCCGTGAGGTGCCGGCCTACCCGGCGACGACCTACGCGCTGGCCGGTGCCCGCCACGATGCCCCGCACCGCGCCTTCCGCGAGCAGGTGCTGACCCACATGGAGGCCGGCGGGCAGCTGGTCGACGTCCGGTCACCCGACGAGTTCACCGGCGCCAAGCTGCACATGGCCGAGTATCCCAACGAAGGCGCCCTGCGCGGCGGCCACATCCCGGGCGCGCGCAGCGTGCCATGGGCCAAGGCGGTCGACCCTGACGATGGCACCTTCAAGCCGGCGGCCGAGCTGCGAGCGCTGTATCAGCAGGAGAAGGGGCTCGATCCGTCCAGCGAGACGATCGCCTACTGCCGCATCGGCGAGCGCAGCAGCCACACCTGGTTCACGCTCAAGTACCTGCTCGGCTTCGAGAACGTCCGCAACTACGACGGCAGCTGGACCGAGTGGGGCAACCTGGTCGGCGTCCCGGTCGAAAAGGGACCGGAACGATAAACGCCGAACGCCCATGTCCATCGACGACAAACTCACGGAACTGCAGGAGACCCTCGACATGTTCGAGGACCCCGCCAGCCGGGCCGACCTGCTGATTGGTTTCGCCGATCGGTTCCGCGAGGTCCCGCCCGAGGTCGCCACGCGTCCGTTTTCCAAGAGCCACCAGGTGCCGCAGTGCGAGTCGGACGCCTACGTCTGGGCGATGCTGCGGCCGGATCGCACGCTGGCGCTGCATTTCGCGGTCGAGAACCCGAGCGGCATCTCGGCCAAGGCGCTGGCCGCGATCCTCGATCAGGTCTGCTCCGGGCAGCCGGTCGAGGAGGTCCTCACTATCGATCCCGGCATCGTCGAGCAGGTGTTCCGCCAGAACATCTCGATGGGCAAGGGCATGGGCCTCAAGTCGATGGTCCTGGCAGTGCAGGCGCTGGCGCGGGAAGCGCTTAAGTAGCGTAGCCGCCGGACTTGTCCGGCGGATGCGAATTGTTGCATCGCGCAGTCACGGGCTCGCCGCGGCTGTCTTGTGCATCCCGAGGGTCGCCACCAGGAAGGCCCACTTGTCGGCGGCTTCTTCGATCTGTTTGCTGGTCGGCTTGCCGGCGCCGTGGCCGGCCTTGGTCTCGATCCTGATCAGCACCGGGTGCGGGCCCTGGTGCGCGGCCTGCAGGGCCGCCGCGAACTTGAAGCTGTGTGCCGGCACGACGCGGTCGTCGTGGTCGGCGGTGGTCACCATGGTCGCCGGATACGCGGTGCCCGGCTTCAGGTTGTGGAGCGGGGAGTATTTGTAGAGCACGTCGAAGCCCTCCCGGGTCTCCGAACTGCCGTAATCGGACTTCCACGCCCAGCCAATCGTGAACTTGTGAAAGCGGAGCATGTCCATCACGCCGACCGCGGGCAGCGCCGCACCGAACAGGTCGGGTCGCTGGGTGATGGCCGCGCCGACCAGCAGGCCGCCGTTGCTGCCACCGCCGATCGCCAGCTTCGGCGTCGACGAGTACTTCTCCGTGATCAGGTACTCGGCCGCGGCGATGAAGTCGTCGAAGACGTTCTGCTTGCGGGCGAGGCGCCCGGCGTCGTGCCACGCCTTGCCATACTCGCCGCCGCCCCGCAGGTTGGCGACCGCGAAGATCCCGCCCATTTCCATCCAGGCGAGGTTGGCCGGCGAGAAGGCCGGGGTCAGTGAGATGTCGAAGCCGCCGTAGCCATAGAGGTAGGCCGGATTCGCGCCGTTCTTCACCAGTCCCTTCCTGTGGCTGAGAAACATCGGGATGCGGGTGCCGTCCTTCGAGGGGTAGAAGACCTGCACGGTCTCGTACCCCGACGGATCGAAGGCGACCTTCGGCTGCTTGAACAGCGTGCTCGCGCCGCGTGCCACGTCGAGCCGGAAGATGCTGGTCGGGTAGGTGAACGAGGTGAAGGCGTAGAAGCCTTCCGGTTCGCTGCGCCGCCCGCTGAACGACACGGCGCCAATCGTCGGCAGCGCGACCTCGTGGGCCAGCGCCCCGTCGAGCCCGTAGACGCGCAGCGCGCTCTGCGCATCGACCTGCCACGTGACCACGAACCGGTTGCCGGCCATCGTCACCTCGTCGATCACGTCCTGCTTCGGACCCTCGGCGATCAGCGTCTTCCAGTCCGAGGGTTCCGGCCGGGCCAGGTCGATCGTCACCAGGCGCTTGCGCGGGGCGCCCTGGTCGGTCAGGACGTGGAACGCGGTGCCGTCGTTGCCGACGATCGCATACGACGCGTCAAAGCGGTCGAGGAACGGCTGCACCTCGCTGCCCTGGCGCGCCAGGTCCTTGACGAAGATCCGATTGCGAGGCTCGGTGCCCTCACTCTGATAGATCAGCAGGAATCGACCGTCGTCGGTGACATCGCCGACCAGGCCCCAGTCGGGCTGGTCCGGGCGGGCGTACACCAGGGTGTCGGCGTCCTGTGCGGTGCCCGCCTTGTGGAACCAGACCTTCTGGTGCTTGTTGACGCCGGTCAGCGCTTCTCCAGGCTTCGGCGCGTCGAAGCGGCTGTAGAAGAAGCCGCTGCCGTCCCGGGTCCAGGCCGCGCCACTGAACTTGGACCACCGGACTTCGTCGGACAGGTCCCTGGACGTGGCGACGACGCGTACCTTCCAGCGCAGCCAGTCCG